>JAXDMI010000303.1:0-14002 GCA_034666145.1 Myxococcales bacterium
GTCATGCTCGCCTTCGGCGTGCGGCGGTTGGGTCGTGTGTTCTGTGTCGCTGCGATCTGGTAGGTCGCGTGGAACGTCGTTGGCGCAGTCACCTTCGAACGAGAAAAGTACGGCGCGCTGTACTCTCACGATCCCAACGGCATCTACCAGGCGGATTGACCGATGCGCTCGTCCTCTCGTTTCCTCTCCATCGCCTCGTTCGCCGCGCTGGTGAGCGTGCTCGCGCTCACCGCGTGCGGAAAGCCACCCATCGAGCCGCGCTATGCGCCCGGCGCCAGACGAGGCTCGATCACCGTGACCGCGCGCTCGTTCAGCGACGGCACGCGCATCCCGGTCGATCACACGTGCGATGGCAACGACGTGCCGCCCGAGCTCGTCTTGAGCTCACCGCCCGAGAACACGAAGTCGCTCGTGATCCTCGTCGAGGATCCCGACGCGTCGAGCGGCGTGTTCACGCACATGATCGCGTTCAACGTCTCGCCGGAGCTGCGCAAGCTTCCCTCGGCGCCCGATCTCGCGGCGGCCGGTGAAGCGGCCCGCTTCGGCCTCAACGACTTCGGCGGCGTTCGCTATCAGGGCCCCTGCCCTCCCAAGGGCGAAGCGCATCGCTATCGCTTCCGCGTGATCGCGCTCGACACGATGCTCAAGCTGCCCGAAGGCGCGACGCGCTCGCAGCTCGACGAAGGCATGGACACGCACATCCTCGGCGAAGGATCCCTGATGGGACACTTCGGGCACTGAGCGGCAGCGCCGCGGCGGCTACTTCTTCTTCTCGTCGCGCGAGATGGTGATCGACTTGATGGTCACCGGGGACTGCGGCTTGTCCTGCATGCCCGTGGGGACGTTCGCGATGTCGTGGACCACCTCGACGGGCGCGCACTCGCCGAAGATCGTGTAGCTCGAGTCGAGGTGCGCGGCGGCGGCGTCGGTGATGAAGAACTGCGCGCCGTTCGTGTTGGGGCCGCGGTTCGCCATGCAGAGGAGGCCCGCGCGATCGTGCTTCGCGCCTTCCCAGAGCTCGTCCTTGATCACGTAGCCGGGCTCACCCGAGCCGTTGCCCTTGGGATCGCCGCCCTGGATCATGAAGCCTTTGATGATGCGGTGGAAGCCGGTGCCGTCGTACGCGGGCTTGTTCACCCACTGGCCGCTGTTCGGGTCCTTCCACGCACGCTTGCCCGTCGCGAGACCGATGAAGTTGGCGACGGTGACGGGCGCCTTGTCGTCGAACAGCTTGCACTGGAGCACGCCCTTCGACGTGTCGATCTTCGCGACGATCGGGCCCTTGCCCGCGAGGTCCTTCGTCGCGGCGGCGAGCGTGAAGTCCCCGTTCATCGGGTCGCCACCGGACTTGCCGCTCGGCATGCTCGGGGAGCCCTGATCGTTCGCCTTCGGCGCCGTGGGCGCCGCCTTCACGGGCGTCGCGGTATCGGCAGCGGGGTCCTTCGTGGGCGCGGGCTCGGGCTCGGGCGCCGGGCCTTTGCACGCAGCGAGAGCGCCCATGGTGAGCAGAGAAGCGAGAGCGGCGAAGGTGGGAAGAATGACCGTGCGCATCGCCGGCGTTTCTACCACAAGAGACTCAGCGCGCGCTCGCCGGGATGCCCATCCGTTGCCCTGCGCGGACGCCGTGACGGCGGCACCAGCCCGCATTCATCTCGAGCACCCAGCTCGACGGACAGCCGACGCCGCGCGTCGCGTCGGAGAGCGGCTCCGCTCCCTCGACGATGCCGACCACGAGACCGTCGTCGTCGACGAACAGCATGTCGAGCGAGATGCATGTATTGTGCATCCAAAACGTGTGATCGCGTCGCTCGCCGAGACGGAAGAGCATGCCGTGCGCTTCGGGCATCGACATCCGGTACATGAGGCCGCGCTGCAGCTCGGCGTCGGTCGCGACGATCTCCACCTCGGCCTTGGGGTTGCCGGGGGCCTCCGGAAACGCGACCTGCGCCGTGCGCAGCCTGGGTATGCCGTCGGGGTCGTGAGGACACGCCGCAGCGGAGGCGGGCGGCGGGATCGGCGGCGCGTCCTTGGGCGTTGCAGCAATGCAACGCGGAGCGGCGTCGGCCGCGGCGCTCGGCGCCGGCACGGCGCGCGGGGCGGCCTGCGCGGCCTTCTCCGCAGTGACGGCGGGGCTGTCCGTGGTCGAGGTCGGTGCGGGCTCGGGCGGTGTCCGGCTGCAACCGACGCACGCCACGAGCACGACGGCGAACGCGCCAAGCGCGCTAACGGAACGAGAACGCCAGCTCATGGCCGCCGACTAGAGCACAAAAAAAGGGCACCGCGTCCGGGCTCGGGGGGGGAAGCCTCAACGCGGTGCCGTCCCCCACATTGCGAGCACCGTGCCAAGTCTAAGTGGCCGAAATCCAGACCTGCGGAGCCGCGCGAGGTTTCACTTTCGCAACCCGCGTCGCCATGCTTGCAATCCGGTCGGTCGGGCGCGGCGGATTGTCGCCCGTGCGAAAGGAACGAGGGGGCGATCGAGCGCGGTCGGAGGCAGGGAGCTCAGGCCCGAAGACTCCGGATGCCGGCCTGGTGGACCTTCCCGGGAAGCGTGCGGCCGACGATGCTCTCGGCCGCCTTCGCGGCTTCGACGAGGCGCTCGAGATCGAGGCCGGTGTCGATGCCCATGCCCTGGAGCATGTACGCGAGGTCTTCCGTCGCGACGTTGCCTGCCGCGCCCGGCGCGTAAGGACAGCCGCCCATCCCGCCGACCGACGCGTCGAAGTTCCGGATGCCGAGCTCGAGCCCGACGACGATGTTCGCGAGCGCCGTCCCGCGCGTGTCGTGCATGTGCATCGCGAGCGCCTCGTTCGGCAGCTCGCCGAGCGCGCGCGTCATGATCTCGCGGGTCTGCCGCGGCGTTCCAGAGCCGATCGTGTCGCCCAAAGACACCTGATAACAGCCCATTTCGTGCAGCTTCTTGGCGATCGCGATGGCGCGAGCCGGATCGATCTCGCCCTCGTACGGGCATCCCCACACCGTCGAGACGTAGCCACGCACACGCATCCCGGCCTCACGCGCGGGGCCGATGGTCTCCTCGAAGGCGCGGATGGTGGCCTCGATGGTCTTGTTGATGTTCTTGCGATTGTGGGTCTCGCTCGCGCTCATGAAGACGGCGATCTCCGCGAGGCCGGCCTTCTTCGCGCGCTCGAGGCCGCGCGCGTTCGGGCAGAGCGCGCTGAACGTGACGCCCGGCGGCACGGGCCGATGGTTCGGCGCGCCCGACGCGTCGTGGCCGTTCGAGAGGAGCGCCTCGGCGAGCTCGTCGGCGTCGGCGAGCTGCGGGATCCACTTCGGCGAGACGAAGCTCGTGATTTCGATGCGCTTCAGGCCGGCGGCGACCAGGGCATCGACGAGACGGAGCTTTCCGCGGAGCGGCACCGTCGCGCTCTCGTTCTGGAGGCCGTCCCGAGGGGACACCTCGTAGACGCTGACGCGGTCAGGGACTCCGGCGAAGAGGTCGGGCGCGGCCATGCCTATTTCCTCGTCCTCGCCGGCACCCAAGTCAACGCCCCATTTTGGCTAGCGATGAGTTTATTCTCGTCGCATGACCGACGACGGCCGATCGCCCCCGAGCGCGCTGAAAGGCCGGCTCGCCGACGTCTATGTTCCGGCGCTCGTGTCGGGGACGGTCGAGGCGCTCTCGCGACGCCTCGGCAATCGCGCCACCATCGACGACCCGCTGTACGGCCGCGCTTCGAGCCTGAGCTCGATCGATCCGCTGCTCGCGCGCGTCGCCGCCTACTTCGCCGAGGGCGGCGCCACCTACGAGCACGTCTGCTCGACGACCGGCGTCGATCGCGACGCGGCCGAGGGGCGGCTCGCGATGAAGATCAACGGTGAGGCACGCGAGCTGCCGATCGCCATCGTCGCCGAGCGCCGGCGGCTGCGCGAGATCGAGCTTCGCGTGTACTATGCACCGGAAATATCGGCGCGCTCGCGCAAGCCGCGTGCAGCGCTCGTGCAGAGCGACTCGGAGCTGCCGCTCGCCGACCTGGTCGAGTCGATCATCTCGGGCGTGAAGAAGAGCGCGGTCGAGCAGGCGCTCGCGGGCTTCGAGGAGACGTCGCGCATCGTCGACCCCGGCGGGCACAGCCACGGCAAGGCCGACGGCACGATGGCGACGTTCCTCACCGAGCTCGGCGCGCTCGACGTCGCGGTCGGCGGCAGCGCCGATGACGGGCGCACGGCATGCGTCGAGGCGACGGTGCGTCGGCGCACGGGCGAGACCGCACCGGCGCTCCTCGCGTTCCAGCGCGGGGAGAGCGGCCTCGTCCGCGAGCTCCGCGTTTATTGGGATTGAGCCGCGCGCTCGCGCGAGCCGCGCATTCGCGCCGTCGTGTGGGATTGGCGTGCTCGTCGGGCGCGTCACGCGTGACGCGGACGGCCGCCGTGCACGCCGCGACGCATGCGCCGGACGCGACGCACGCGCCGGGGGCGACGCGGTTTGCGGGTGCGCCCGGCGCGGCACGAACCGGCTCCTTGCGCGCGGCGCGAGCGTTGCATACGCGCCACCGATGCTCACCCTCGCCGCTGCCGTCCAGGAGCAAGCTCGCCTCCGCCCCGACGCCATCGCGCTCGTATCGAGCGCGACGGGAACGCGTCTCACGTACGCAGCGCTCGCGCAGCGCGGCGCGCATCTCGCGCGCGTTCTCGCCAGAGGGCACGGCGTGCGTCACGGCGATCGCGTCGCCGTCCTCGCGCACAACGACGTCCGGACGTTCGAGATGCTCCTCGCGTGCTCGCGCCTCGGCGCCGCGCTCGCGCCTCTGAACGTTCGCCTCTCCGACGACGAGCTCGATGCGGTCCTCGCCCAATGCGAGCCGCGCGTCCTCTTCGTCGACGACGCGCATGCGTCGCGCACGCCCGGATACCGCGGGCCTCGTGAGCCGCTCGCGGGCGACATGCTCGAGGGCGAGGGCGACGGCGAAGACACGATCGCCGGGTCGCTCGACGACACGCTGGTCCTGCTCTTCACGTCGGGCACGACGGGCAAGCCGAAGGGCGCGATGCTCCCGCAGCGCAGCATCGCCGCGAACGCCGGGAGCACGCGCCGGGCATGGGCGCTCTCCGACCGAGACGTCGCGCTCGTCGATGCGCCGCTCTTCCACACCGGTGGGCTCAACGTGCTGGCGACGCCGCTCTTCTACGCCGGCGGCACCGTCATCGTCGCCCCTCGCTTCGATGCCACCGCGTCGGGAGAGATCCTCGTGCGCGAGGGGTGCACCGTCGCGTTCGGAGTGCCGACCATGATCGAGCGGCTCTTCGCGAGCGGCGTCGTCGATCGCTCACGCATCCGACTGTTCGTGACGGGCGGCGCGCCTTGTCCGCGGACGTTGCTCGACGCGTTCGTCGCGAAGGGCGTTTCTCTGGTGCAGGGCTTCGGCATGACGGAGTGCGGTCCGAACTGTTTTCGTCCCATCGACAGCGCGGCGCTCGGATCCGTCGGCACGCCGACGTTCGGGCTCGAGGCGCGTCTCGTAGGCGACGACGGTCGCGACGTGGCGACAGGCGAGCCCGGCGAGCTCCTCCTTCGCGGGCCTCACGTCTTCGCGGGCTACTTCCGTGACGAGAGCGCGACGCGCGCAGCCCTCGACGACGACGGCTGGCTGCATACCGGCGATGTCCTCCGTGCGACGCCGGACGGGTGGTTCGTCGCAGGCCGCAAGAAGGAGATGTTCATCTCGGGCGGCGAGAACGTGTATCCGGCCGAGGTCGAGGCGGCGTTCACGCTGCATGCGTCGATCGCGGAGGCGGCCGTCGTGAGCATCCCCGACGCCACGTGGGGCGAGGCGGGCGTTGGATGGGTCCTCGCGCGCGCCGGAACGCCCGAGCCTTCACCCGATGACGTGCGCGCGTTTCTCCGCGAGCGAATCGCCGCGTACAAGGTCCCGCGCGCGATCTACGTCGAGCACGATCTGCCGCGCACCGCGAGCGGCAAGATCGACAAGCGCGAGCTCACCGAGCGCGCGCTCGCGAGGAGGGCGTGACGGAGCCGACCCCGCTGCGCTAGACCAGCTTCGAGATCTGCTCGCCGAGCTTCTCGCAGCACGACTCGTACTTGAGATCGCCGGCGCCCGCGGAGTCGAAGTGGAGGCGCACGTTGGTCGGCCCTTGGTCGTGGGTCGGGCACTTCGCTTGCGCGAGGCGAACGCCCACGTCGCGGGCCGCTTGGCGCAGCGCGCTCACCACCTTCTGATTCTGGACGTCCTCGAGGGCCATCGTCTTCCGCCCCACCGCCACCGTCACCCGGACCGGAATCATGGACCCATCAAATCGTGGTCGAGCGCTCCTGGGAAGAGCGAAAGCGTCAGTCGAGCTTCGTGACCTCGTCGCCGGTGAGAGCGCGGCTGTAGAGACGGACCTCGTCGATCCCGCCGATGAGGCCCTCGCCGAAGCGGAAACGCTGCCCGTCGCCCAGCACGAACGGCATCGCGTAGGAGCCGCGATGGAGGAGCATGCGGTCCGCGTAGAGCGCGCCGATGCTCGTGGCCTCGTCCCACGTCATGACCACGTGCGTCCACGTGTTGCGTACCGTCACGAACGACGCGGCGACCGCGTACTGGCTGCTCGCGCCCTGGAGCGCCATCTGGAATTCGCCGGGAGGCGCGCTCGGTCCCCGCCGCACGAAGAGGTGCGTCCGCGTGTCGTCCCAGTCGTCGAACACGCTGCGGCCCTGGATCGAGTCGGGGGCGAAATCGAACCGGAACCAGAGCGAGAGCGTGCCGGAGTGCGGGAACTGACCGGCCGAGAGGCCGTCCACGACGAAGAAACCGGTGCTGTCGACGGCAAGCGCTCGACCCCGCGCGCCATCGGCAACGAACGTCGCGGCCGCCTGAATGAGCCCGTCGTGACCGTTGCCGCTCGAATCATGGACGGAGAACCCGCTCGGGTCCTCGAACGAATATTCGCCGAGCAAGCTCGGGTCGTGCGGCGCATCGAGCGCAGCGTCGACAACGGAGGCCTCGACCGAGCCGCCCTCGCCGGCGACGGCGCCGTCGGTCATGGCGACTCCGCCGTCGAGCGACGGGTCGGCACCGCCGCTGAGCCCGGAGGTCGACACGGTGAGCGAGCACGCGCCGAGGAGGATCGCTGCGCATGTGGCGCTCGTCCAGACGATCGCGCGGCGGCTCATTCCTCCAAAACGTATCACGTCATGGCAAGCCGTCATCGCCGCGGGCGCCGAGCTGGATGCGACGCTCCACCTCGGCGAACTTGCGCGCTGCGTCGGGATCGGGACGAACCAGCGACGCGATGATCCCGGCGGCGAACGAGAGCGACATCGTCACGATTCCCGGGTTTTTCAGGGGGAATATCGCATGGTCGTGGTGGAGCAGATCGATCTGGATGGTCGGCGAGAGCGCGATGAGCACGATCGCCGAGACGGTGCCGACCACCATGCTCGACACGGCGCCGGCGGTGGAGAAGCGACCCCACGTCATCGAGAGGAGCAGCGCGGGGAAGTTCGCGCTCGCCGCGATGGCGAATGCGAGGCCGACCATGAACGCCACGTTCTGTCCCTTGAACACGATGCCGAGGCCGATGGCGATGATCGCGAGGACCACCGTGGCGATGCGCGCGATCTTCAGCTGCTCGTTCTCCTCGGCCTTGCCGCGTCGGACGACGTGGTTCCAGAGATCGTGCGAGAGCGACGCAGCGCCCGATAGCGTGAGACCGGCGACGACGGCGAGGATGGTGGCGAACGCGACCGCGGAGATGAAGCCGAGGAACGCGGTGCCGCCCACCTTCTCGGCGAGCAGCGGCGCGGCCATGTTGCCACCCTTGTCGATGCCCTTCACGACGTCGCGACCGACGAGGACCGCGGCGCCGAAGCCGAGGATGAACGTGATGAGATAGAAGAGCCCGATGAATCCCGTCGCGTAGAACACGGAGCTGCGCGCGGCGCGTGCGTCCGGCACGGTGTAGAAGCGCATCAGGATGTGCGGCAGGCCCGCGGTCCCGAACATCAGCGCGAGGCCCAGTGAGATGGCCTCGATGGGGCTCGTGACCAGCTTGCCCGGCGCGAGCACGCCCGGTCCGTAGATCTCCGCCGCCTTGTCGAAGAGCCGGAGCGGGTTCATGCCGAACTGCCAGAGCACCATCACCGCGAGCACGCTCGCGCCGCCGAGGAGGAGCACGGCCTTGACGATCTGCACCCACGTCGTCGCGATCATGCCGCCGAACAGGACGTAGGCGAGCATCACGATGCCGACCGCGAGCACCGCCACCTCGTACGGAAGATGGAAGAGGAGCTGCACGAGGCTGCCGGCGCCGACCATCTGCGCGATGAGATAGAACGAGACCACCGTGAGCCCGGAGACGGCTGACGCGATCCGCACGGGCCGCTGCGAGAGCCGGTACGCGACGACGTCGGCGAACGTGTACTTGCCGAGGTTGCGGAGCGGCTCGGCGATGAGGAACGTCACGACCGGCCACCCCACGAGCCAGCCCACCGAGTAGATGAGGCCGTCGAAGCCCGAGAGCGACACGAGCCCGGCGATGCCGAGGAAGCTCGCCGCGCTCATGAAGTCGCCGGCGAGCGCGAGGCCGTTCTGGAAGCCGGTGACCTTCGACCCTGCTGCGAAGAACTCGCTCGTGGTCTTCGTCTTTCGCGCTGCCCACCCCGTGATGCCGAGCGTGAGCGCGATGAAGAAGAGGAAGAAGACGATCGCGGTGACGTTGGGCGTCCCGAGGCTCGTCGACGCGTCAGTCGGCATCGGCGAGCTTCTCCTGTGCTGCGAGAACGGGCGCGCCGAGGACGCGTGCCCGCGCCAGCTCGGCGTCGTAGACCTTGTTCGCCCAGCGCACGTAGATGCCGGTCAGCGCCCATGCGACGAGGATCACGACGACGCCCAGGACGATCCCGAGGCTCAGTCCCGGCATGAGAATCGTTCCGAGCAGCGGCTTGTCGTACGCGACGAGCAGCACGAACCCGAAGTATGTCGCGAGCATCGCTGCCGTCAGGACCAGCGCGATCCGCCAGCGTCGCGCCGCGAGGGCGACGAGAGCCTGCGAACGTTCCTCGTTCATGGCCGCGATGCTACACGTCCAGAGAGCCAAGGTCCCAGCACCTGGCGGAGTCGAACCATCATGCGCAAGTGCGTCTTCTCGCTGCTCCTGAACCTCGCGCTGCCCCTCGCGACCGCGTCGTGCACGCCGTCGTCGGACCCCGTCGCGGTCGAGGCGCCGGTGCAGCCGCTCGTGATCGGCAAGACGCCGCCGATGCCGATCGCAACCAGCGCGGAGCCCGCTGCCGCTCCGCCGCCGACGGAGGAAGGACAGCACGCAGCCTCTACTCCGCTCGCCATCCCGGCACGCGATCCACGCCTCGCGCGCAACCGGCAACGGTCACGCGCGCTGATCGTCACCGAGCTCGATGCGCTCCTGAACCTCTTCGGAGCGACGCAGGCGAGCGCGCCCGACCGTCCGGCGCTCATCAAGCGCATCGCCGAAGGCTATGCCGAGCTCTCGCAGAGCGCCGACGCGCGCGTGACGGCGAGCGCACATGGCAACGCCTTGAAGTTTTACGAGCTGCTCGCCACGGATTACCCGAAAGACGTGCAGGTCGACGAGGCCTACTACTACGCCGGACTCGAGCAGGAGATGCTCGGCAACCTCCGCGACGCGCGGAAGTCGTACTACGAGCTGATCAAGAGCTCGCCGCAATCGAAGCTGATCCCGCTCGCCTACTTCGCGTTCGGCGAGATGTTCTTCGCCGAGGCGGCGAACGATCCATCGAAGGACGATCTCGCGCTCCAGGCCTACGCCGAGGTGCTGAAGTACCCGCCCGCCAACAACGCCGTCTACGCCGATGCGAAGCGTCGCATCGCCGAGGTCAAGGTGCGGAAGATGGGCGGCGCCGGGGTCACACGCCCGTGAGGCGCATCTGCCGCTTCGTCGAAGCGGTGAACGGGATCGCGTACTGCCCGCTGAAGCAGGCATGGCAGAAGTGCGTGCGATCGAGGTCGCGCGTCTTGTCGCCGGTGTCCGTGACCGCGTCGAGCATGCCGTCGAGCGAGAGGTAGCCAAGCGTGTCGGCGGTGACGTAGCGCGCGATCTCGTCGGTGGAGTGGCTCGATGCGATGAGCTCGCGGCGCGTGGGCGTGTCGATGCCGTAGTAACAAGGCCACTGCGTGGGCGGGCTCGAGATGCGGAGGTGCACCTCGCGTGCGCCGGCGTCGCGGATCATCTTGATGATCTTGCGCGAGGTGGTCCCGCGCACGATCGAGTCGTCGATGACGACCACGCGCTTGCCCTTGATGATGCTCTCCACCGGATTGAGCTTCAGTCGCACGCCGAAGTGACGGATCGACTCCTGCGGCTCGATGAACGTGCGCCCCACGTAGTGCGAGCGGATGAGGCCCATCTCGAAGGGAATGCCGCGCTCGCCGGCGTAGCCGATGGCGGCGGGAACGCCCGAGTCCGGAACGGGGATGACGACGTCGGCGTCGGCGGGCATCTCGCGCGCGAGGCGGCGGCCGAGCTCCTTGCGGACCTCGTAGACGCTGCGCCCGTTGAGGTTCGAATCAGGACGTGCAAAGTACACGTATTCGAAGATGCACCGCTGCGGCTTGGGCAGATCGGGCAGGCGGATGCTCTTCACGCCGGAGCCGTCGATGACGAGCATCTCGCCGGGCTCGACGTCACGCACGTACTCGGCGCCGATGAGGTCGAACGCGATCGGCTCGCTGGCCACCACGTAGGCGTCCTTGCTGCGCGACGGCAGGATGCCGAGGCAGAGCGGACGGATGCCGCGCGGATCGCGGACGGCGATGATGGTGTCCGTCGTCATGAAGAGGAGCGAGTACGCGCCCTGGACCTTGGACAGCGCGTCGACGACGCGGTCCTCGATCGAGATCTCCTTGCTGCGCGCGACGAGATGAACGAGCACCTCGGTGTCGGACGTGGAGGAGAAGATCGAGCCCTGCTGCTCGAGGTCGGCGCGGATCTCGTCGGCGTTGGTGAGATTGCCGTTGTGACAGACCGCGAGCGAACCGCCCGCATAGTCGACCGCGAAGGGCTGAGCGTTGCGGATGTGCGAGCCGCCGGCCGTCGAGTAGCGCACGTGACCGATGGAGAGCCCGCCCGGGAGCTTCTGGAGCTGCGCGGCGCCGAACGTGTCCTGCACGAGGCCCATCGCGCGATGCGCGAAGAGGCCTTCGCCGTCGCTGGTGACGATGCCCGCCGACTCTTGCCCGCGATGCTGGAGCGCGTGCAGGCCGAGGTACGCGATGTTCGACGCCTCGGTGTGCCCGTAGACCGCAACCACGCCGCATTGATCGTGGAAGCGGTCGTCGTCGTCCTGCCGCTCCGGGAAGACCTCGCGGCCTTGCGCGTCGACCATGCCCCTCGCGGGCATGACGCGCTGTGCGCTCGAGCTAGTTCCGCTCGACGTGCTCCCATCCAGGACTGTCAGGTGGCGGCGGGGCGACGGCATCGAGGCCCGAACGTAGTAGTGCCCGGTCGCGGATGCCAGCGCGACAGTCGCGGTCGACTGGTCGGAATCCCCTTGCGCCCACCGACTCACGTGAAAGCCTGACGCAAGAGGTCAACATGCCTTCGCTGCTTCGGTCTCTGCAGGCGTCGTTGGGCGCGTCGCTCGTCGTCGGGGCCGTGCTCGCGAGCTGCGCGCGCACCGAGGTCAAGCCGGCGCCGGCGGAGCCGTCGGCCGGCGCGGACGAGGCCGGCGTCGGCGAAGGCGGAGGCGGCATGCCGCGTCCCTCGGGGACCGCGACCGAGCCCGGCGGCGCGTGCGGATTCGCGTCCACGCCGACGTCGTTCGCGCTGCCCACCATCCAGGGCCTCGCCCTCGGTGGGCTGAGCAACGCGCTGGCGACCGAGGCGAAGTGCTTCGACGGCAAGCCGTTCCGTTACATGTTCCGCGACATGGACGGCGACCTGAAGTTCGACCTCGTCGTCCAGACCGATTGCACGGACACGACCATCGGCCTCGATGCGTGGAACGTCTACACGAACATCGGCACCGGCTTCGCGAGCACGCCGAAGCGCTTCGCCCTGCCGCAGCCGCGCCTCGATTTCACCTGCGCGAAGACCGCGCTCGAGGACGTCAACGGCGACCTGAAGCCCGATTTCATCGTGACGACGCTGTGCACCGACCCCACCGTCGGCACGTCGCGCTGGATGGTCTACCCGAACGGACCGGACGGCTTCGGCGTCGTGGCGCCGTACGCGCTGCCGCCCGGTGCAGCCGCGGGAGCGTTCCCTTCCCTCTTCGAGAATGCCGACTGCACGAGCGGTCGCTCGGGCTTCACGTTCTTCGATCTCGACGGCGATCGGAAGGATGATCTGGTGGTCACGTCGGCGTGCGACAACACGCAGGTCGGTACGACGTCGTGGCGTGTCTATCTCGGCTCGGGCACCGGCGTCGCGGCGACGCCGATCGCGTTTCCGCTCCCCACCACGCCGTCGGTGCCGCTCGGGACGTATTCCACGACGGCGGGACCATCGGGGCCCGGCTGCGACGGCACCACGAAGGGCCCGCGCTACTCGGTCGACGACGTCGACCATGACTTCAAGCCCGACCTCCTGGTCACGCAAGACTGCACCGACGCCACGGTCGGCACCACGCATTGGAGCGTCTACCGAAATTCGGGCACGGGCTTCGCGCCGACGCCCGCGCCGTTCGCCCTTCCCGTCCTTCCCGGCGTGGCGCCGAACGCGTTTCCGGCGCCGTCGGGCCCAGGCATGTGCGTGGGCCCGCAGCAGACGCCACACTTCATCTTCACCGACCTCGACGGCAACTCCCGCGGCGACCTCGTCATGGAACAAGCGTGCGGCGACGACACGACGGGCGTCTCGCGATGGCTACTCTTCCGCGACGTGGACGGCGGCGGCTTCGCGCCTACCGCTTCGTCCTACGCGCTGCCGGCTGCGCTCGGCGGCACGGTCTCGGCGCGGCTCGGGCTCTCGGGCCCAGCTGCGTGCAACACCAGCCCGCTTCGTCAGGGATACACGGTCCTGGGCCTCGGGGAGCTCGAGCGCGATCTGATCGTGACGAGCGTCTGCGACGACGCGACCGTCGGCACGTCGCGATGGCTCGTCTACAAGGGCGCGTGCCCTTGAGCCTCGAGACGATGGGCGTCACTGGATCGTCGAGTTGACGACCTGCGGCGGTCCCATCGCCTTCACGTAGAGCCCTGGAAATCCGGGCGTCTCGAACGTCCCCTTCGGGTTGTTCTTCAACGTCGAATCGGTGATCGAGATCGTGCCGGTGCTGTCGTTGCTCACGAAGAAGATGGCGCTCCCGCCCTCGTTGGCGTGGTTGTCTTCCATCAGCGTGCCGCAGACCTGGAGCGCCATCGTGTTGCCGTCGTTGTAGATCGCGCCACCGTTGCCGCCGTTGCCGCTGTTCGCGCCGTGACCGGTGGCGTGGCTGTCGCTGAAGAGGCTGTTGTAGATGGCGTACGACGTGCCGATGCTGCTCAGCGCGCCGCCGTTCGCGCACGTGTTGCCGAAGCCCGTCGCGCCTCCGAACGTGCTGTTCACGATGGTCACCGGACGACCGACGCTGCCGGCCTTCGGGAAATCGAGGACGCGGATCGCGCCGCCGCCCACGTCCGAGCCCATGTCGTCGCACGCGTTGCGGAAGAAGCGCGCGTTGACGATCTTGGTGCGACCGCCGCGGACGTAGAGCGCGCCGCCGCCACCTTCCTCGACGTTACCGAGCTTGATGCTGCCGTCGACGAGCTTGATGTTCTGGATGGTGAGCTTCGGCGTGACTTGCTCGTTGCAGTCGCCGGGGACGCCCGACGGATAGCCGCCGTTCGTCTTGTCGCACGCGTTCATGTAGAGGATGCGCACCTGCCCGCCGCCGCTCAGCGTGATCTTGCCGCCGCCGTCGATGACGACGGGGTCCGTATTGTTGAAGACCTTGGCAGTGGCGGCGAGCGTGATGGTCGTGGGGACCGCGCCGCAGTCGAACGTGATGACGCCGCCCTTGGCGACGGCCGCGATGAACGCATCCGAGGTGCAGCTCGCAGGC
>JAXDMI010000304.1:0-7260 GCA_034666145.1 Myxococcales bacterium
GGTGAGCCTCGGCGGCGTGAAGGCCGAGAACGCGTTCGTGCTCGCCGAGCCGTCACGCGCGCAGCTCTTCGCCGCCGTCGACCGCGCGCGCGCCGAGGCGCAGAAGCACCGCGCCGACGAGGTCACGCTCATCTTCTACTTCAGCGGTCACGGGGATCACGACGCCATCCACCTCGGCGACGATCGCGTGCTGCTCACCGATCTCTCCGCGAAGCTCGGCGAGGTCCCCGCGGGCCTGCGCATCGCCGTCACGGATGCGTGCCGCGCCACGCGCGACAAAGGCTTCACCGCAGACGAGCCGTTCGCGATCACCGCCACCAACGTCCCGCAAGCGACCGGCCAGGTCTGGCTGCATGCATCGAGCGACGGCGAAGCGGCGCAGGAGTCGGACGAGCTGCAGGGCGCAATCTTCACGCACGCATGGATCAACGGCCTTCGCGGCGCCGCCGACGCCAACGGCGATGCGCGCGTCACGCTCGAGGAGAGCTTCGCGTTCGCGCACTCGCAGACGATGATCCGCTCCGCGAAGAGCAGCGGCGTCCTCCAGAAGCCCGAAGCCGTGGTCAGCCTGCGCGAGGCAGCGCCGGTGGTCCTCACCGAGACCGCGGCGCACATGGCGACGCTCTCGCTCCCGCCCGGGCGCGACGCGCACTTCCTCGTCTACTCGTCGGGCGCGAAGAGCGTCCTCTCGGAGCTCTGGAGCTCGCCGGATAGGCGCATCGCGCTCCGCCTTCCGCCCGGTCGTTACGTCGTGCAGCGCCGCATCGGCGCCATCGGCGGAATGGCATCGATCGCCATCGGCGACGGCGAGGAGCGCAAGCTCGAGGATCGCGAGTTCGCGGCGTCGAGCCTCGAGGTCCTCGCGCGCAAGGGCGAAGAGCCCGAGGCCGATCGACCCGTGACCGCTCCTCCTTCCGCCACCGCGCATCACGAGCTCTCCGCCGGCTACGACGCCGGCGCGAACGTTCGCACTTCGCTCGTGCACGGACCGCACGCGGCGTGGGCCTACGCATGGCCGCACGTCGCGATCAGCATCGGCGGCGGCGCCGACTTTACGGGCCGCGACCTCGCCGAGAAGGCGGAGCGCCTCGTCGGCGGATACGGCCGCGCGAGCGTCGAAGCGCGTTTGCCGCTCGGCGCCTTCACGCTTCGGGGCGGTGGCGGCGCGCGCGCCGGCCTCGTCGCGCAGACCATCGAGCCCACGGCGGCGGCGAAGAGCATCGACCCGACCGCGAAGTCCGCGAACAAGACGGCGTTCGACTTCGGCCCCGAGATCTTCGTCGCAGGTCGGCTCGCGCTCGATCCGCGCCACACGTGGTTCGTCGACGTGGGCGCGACGGCCAACATCCTCTTCCTCCGCGAAGAGGCGTCGCTGGTCGGCGTAGCAGGCGTCGTCGGCAGCGGTTCTCTGGGCGCGCGCTTCTAGATCTACCCAGCCCGGACTTCGTCCGCTCGGCGGCTACGGAGCGACTTCCACGGTGCGGCCCTCGGCGAGGTCCGCGCTCGCGAGCTTCACGATGCGATCGGTCTCCGTGATGCCCGTCGCGATCTCGATGGTCGGGCCGGTATCGCGCTCGACCACCACCGTCACGAGCTTCACCTTCGACTCCGGCGTGATGACCGCGATGCGTAGCCCCTTCGAGTCGTTCATCACCGCCGTGGCCGGCACTTCGAACACGCGATGCGGCGAAGGCAGCGTCAGCGCGACCTGAGCGTACATGCCGCCGAGCAGCTCGCCCTTGGGGTTGGGGACGCGGACCTCCGTGTTCATCGTGCGCGTCGCGGGATCGAGTGAGCCCGACGAGCGCGCCACTCTGCCTTCGAAGATGCGTCCGGCATACTCGCGCACGGTGACCTGCGCGGGGACGTCGGCGCGGACGCTCGGCGCCACGTCCTGCGGCACCTGCACGAACACGCGCACCGGGTCGATCGCGGAGATCTTGTAGAGCGGAGTCGTCGGCGAGACGAGCGCGCCGCGCTCGATCATCCTCGCGTTCACGCGACCCCCGAAGGGCGCGGTGATGTGTCCCCACGACTTCATCTGCGTGAGGCGTCGCACGTTGGCTTGCTGCGCCTCGATCGCGGCCTGCGCCACCTTCACGTTCGCCTCGTCGACGAGCGACTGCGCTTGCTTCTGATCGAGCTCCTGCTGGGACGCAATGCCTTCGGGCGTCAGCTTCTTGTAGCGGTCGAGCGTGGTGTTCGAGTAGTCGCGGTTGGCCTTCGACTGCACGAGCCCGGCCTGCGCCTGCACCAGCTGCGCGCGCGCCTGATCGAGCTGCTGATCGATCTCCGGGGTATCGATCTCGGCCAGCGCCGCGCCGGCCTCCACCTTGTCGCCGATGTCGACGAGCCACTTGCTCACGTAGCCGCTCGAGCGCGGATACACGACCGTCTCCTCGAGCGCCTGCACGCTGCCCGGCAGCGCGAGCGAACGATCGCTCGACCTCACCTTCGGCGTCACGACCTGCACGCGCAGCAGCGCCGCCTCGCTGCTCTTCGTCGACGCCACCAGGTCTTGCTGCGCATGCCGCTTCGGAAGCCACGCGACGAGGAACGCCACCGCGAGGAGCCCCAGCGCGATGGCTGCGACGACGACGACACGTGCAGCGCTCACCTTCGCCGGCGGCGGGAGATCGAACCCGAGGTCATCGGCGCGCGCCGGATCGGACTTCGCGTGCTGCTGATCGTGCGCGTGCGGCGTCGGCGAATGCATGGGCGAGTGCGGCGGCGCGTGCTTGGGCGCGTGCTGCGGCACGTTCGGGGGATCACCGAGCGCGGTCATAGGGCTTCCATCTCCGGGTCATGGCTCACCGGCGGTTTGCGACGAAGGATGCTGTACATGACCGGCACGAAGAACAGCGTCGTGACCGTCGCGAGCAGCAGACCGCCGATGACCGCACGGCCGAGCGGCGCGTTCTGCTCGCCGCCCTCGCCGAGCCCGAGCGACATCGGGAGCATGCCGATGATCATCGCCAGCGCGGTCATGATGACGGGTCGGAGCCGCGTCATGCCGGCGGCCAGCGCGGCCTGCGTGGCGTCGCGCCCGACCTTCCGCTGATCGTTCGCGAAGGTGACGACGAGGATGCTGTTCGCGGTCGCCACGCCAACGCACATGATCGCGCCCATCAGCGCCGGCACGCTCAGCGTGGTGTGCGACAGGAAGAGCATCCAGGCGATACCGGCGATCGCGCCCGGCAACGCCATCAGGATGACGAACGGATCGAGCCAGGACTGGAAGTTGACGACCATGAGGAGGTAGACGAGGAGGACCGAGAAGATCAAACCATAGCCCAGGCCGCGGAACGAAGACTCCATGCTCTCGACCTGGCCCTTGATGCGGACCGTCGTCCCGCGCGGGAATTCCGGTTTCAGCTCCGCCACGATCTTGTTGACGGCATTCGAGACCGACCCGAGATCGGCTCCGTCGACGTTGGCTTGCACGTCGAAGGTCCGCGACGCGTTGAAGTGCGTGACGTTCGCGGGGCCCGTCGTGCGCGACACCTGCGCGACGTTCGACAGGAACTGCGGCGCGCCGTTCTCACCGGTGGAGAGCGGCGTCGACCCGAGGTCGTCGATCGAGCGCAGCTCGTATTGCGGCGTCTGCACCGCGACGAGGTACTGCACGCCGCGCTTCGTATCGAGCCAGTAGCTCGGCGCGACCTGCGAGCTCGACGACAACGAGATCAGGAGATCGCTCGCGATGTCGCGCTCGGTCAGGCCCTGCTGTCCCGCCATCGTGCGGTTCACGTCGATCTTGATCTCGGGGACGCGCGGCACTTGCGCGAGGTGCACGTCGACCGCGCCCGGCACGCTGCCCATGCGCGCCGCGATCCTCGCCGCGACCTCCGCCGTCGCATCCTCGTTGCCCGGCGCGCCCACCACCTGAACGTCGATTGGCGCGGCGAGACCGAAGTTCAGGACCTGCGTCGAGATGTCGGGCGCGAGGAAGAAGAACGTCGTGCCCGGGTACTTGGCGCGCAGCACGGTGCGGAGCTTGCGCACGTACTCGGGGGTCGGCGCGTGGTGCTCCTTCAGCGAGATGAGGATGTCGCCGTCTGCCGAGGAGATCGACGTTCCCTCGCTGAGCGACAAGTTGATGCCGCTGTACGGCGTGCCGATGTTGTCGAGCATCGTCTCGATGCTGGCCGGCGGGATCACGGTTCGGATGGTCTCCTCGATGTCCGCGAAGCGCCGCTCGCTCTCCTCGATGCGCGTGCCCGGCTCGCCGCGCACGTGCAGCTTGATGAGGCCGGCGTCCACGCTCGGGAAGAAGTCGCGACCGACGAGCGGAATGAGCGCGCCGACCGACGCGATGACGAAGACGACGAACGCCGTTACGAATACCGGGCGATGACGCAAGGACAGCGCGAGGAAGCCGCCGTAGCCGTTGCGCATGCGGTCGAAGCCGCGATTGAAGCCCGCGAAGAGCCGCTCGAACACGGTGCGCGGCGGATGCGCATCGTGGCCCTCCATGTGCGCGAGCGCCTCGCCCTTGAGGAGGTAGTGCACGAGCGTCGGCACGAGCGTTCGCGACAGGAAGTACGACGTCATCATCGCGATCACGACGGCCATCGCGAGCGGCACGAAGAGCGACTTCGCGGAGCCGGTGATGAAGATCACCGGCACGAACACGATGCAGATGCACAACGTGGAGACGAACGCCGGCGTGGCGATCTCCTGCGCGCCGTCGAGGATCGCGCGAACGATGGGCTTCTTCTGCGCCATGTTGCGATGGATGTTCTCGATCTCGACGGTCGCGTCGTCGACGAGGATGCCTACGGCCAGCGACATGCCACCGAGGGTCATGACGTTCAGGCTCTCGCCGAGGAACCCGAGCACGATGATCGAGACGAGGATCGACAACGGAATCGAGATGACGACGATGAGCGTGCTCCGCCAGCTCCCGAGGAAGATCAGGATCATCAGCGCCGTGAGACCGGCAGCGATGAGCGCCTCCTTCACGACCCCGTCGACCGCCGCGCGAACGAACAGCGACTGATCGAAGAGCAGCGAGACCTTCAGCTCCTTGGGGAGCCGCGCCAGCGTCGCAGGAAGGCCCTCGCGGATGTGCTTCACGATGTCGAGGGTGCTGACGTTGCCGTTCTTCAGCACCGACATGAGCACCGAGCGCTTGCCCTCGACGTGCACCATGTTGGTCTGGGGCGAGTAGCCGTCGCGCACGTTCGCGACGTCCCGCACGAAGATCGTCGTCCCCTTCACGGCCTTGATGGGGAGGTCGCCGATCTCCTTGATGACCTCGGGGCTCGCGTTGAGGAGGACGGGGTACTCGTTGTTCCCCATCTTCGTCGTCCCGGTGGGGAGGATGACGTTCTGGGTGGAGATGGCGGAGTTCACGTCACGCGGCGAGAGGCCGAAGCTGTAGAGACGCTGCGGATCGATGTCGACCATGATCTGGCGCTGCTTGCCGCCGTAGGGCCACGGGATCTGCGTGCCCTGGATGGTCGCCATGTCGGCGCGGACGAAGTTCGTTCCGTAGTCGAAGAGCTGCTGCTCGCTCAGCGAGTCGCTCTCGAGCGCCGCCTGGAGGATGGGGACGTTCGAGGCGCTGTAGCGAATGATGAAGGGCGGCGTCGCGCCGGGCGGCATCTGCTTGAGCACCGACTGCGAGACGGCGGTGACCTGCGCGGTCGCGGCCTCGATGCGCGCGCCGGGCTGGAAGAAGATCTTCACCACGGCGATGCCGGTCAGCGACTGACTCTCGATGTGCTCGATGTCGTTGACCGTCGTGGTCAGGATGCGCTCGTAGTTCGTGACGATGCGCTTCTCCATCTCCTCGGGAGGAAGCCCTGTGTAGTTCCAGATGACGGAGATGACCGGGATGTCGATGTCCGGGAAGATGTCGGTCGGCATCCGGACGATGGAGAACACCCCCATCACGACGATGAGGATCGCCATGACCACGAACGTGTAGGGGCGCTTCAGCGCGATGCGTACGAGCCACATGAGGTCTGGAGTCGGGCTGGCGAATAGATGCCAGGGACTTTCATGCCGTCGCGCGCCTGATGCGTCCAATACGGTATTTGGTAAGCTCTGATACCCTCAGGGTATGACCGAGCTAGAAAGCTCGGCAAAAACCCGGCAAAGGCAACATGGAGCTCCGTCATCTGCGCTACTTCGCCGCCGTCGCCGAGGAGAAGCACTTCGGGCGGGCGGCTGCGCGTCTGCGCATCGCTCAGCCTCCGCTCAGCCGGCAAATCCAGGCGCTCGAGAAGGAGCTCGGCGTCACGCTCTTCGAGCGCAACCGCCGGCAGGTCGAGCTGACGCCGGCTGCCGTCGTCCTCCTCGAGCACGCGCGGGGGATCTTCGAATCCGTCGACGTAGCCGTGCACGAAGCGCAGCGTGCGGCGCGCGGCGAGAGCGGTCGCATCGTCGTCGCCTACCCGTCGACGTTTGCATACAGCGGGTTGCCCGAGGTGGTGCGTGCGTTCCGGAACAAGTTCCCGGTGGTCGAGATCGTGTTGCGCGAGCTCGCGCCTCAGCTCCAGATCGAAGCGCTCCGCGGCGGCACCATCGACGTCGGCTTCCTGCGCGCGCCCGTGTCGGAGCCGGGCATCAGCGCCGAGCTCGTCCGCAAGGAAGCGCTCGTCGTCGCGCTCCCGAGCGGCCATCCGCTCGCGGCGCGGAAGATCATCCCGCTCGGGCTCATGGCGAAGGAGCCGTTCGTGATGTTTCCGCGCGTGCGCGGTCCCGCGTATTTCGATCAGCTCGTGCGGCTCTGCAACGATGCCGGCTTCACGCCGCGCATCGTGCAGGAGGCGCCTCAGCTCGACATCGTCAGCCTCGTCGCCGCGGGTCTCGGCGTCGCGCTGCTGCCCTCGTCGATCCGGAAGATGCGGCGCGCCGGGATCGTGTTGCGACCGCTCGTTGGGTCGCCGCGCACCGAGCTGCTCGTCGCGTGGATGACGCGGAACCCGTCGAGCGTGCTCCGCGAGTTCCTGGACGTGGTGCGCCGCTACGCGTCGCGCTGATCAGTCTTCCTTGTCCTCGTCCTCGTCCTCGTCGTCGTCGTCGTCATCGTCGTCGTCGTCATCCTCGTCGTCGTCGTCGTCGGCATTGTCGTCGCCGTCGTCATCCTCGTCCTCGTCCTCGGTGGCGCGGTCGTCGAACGGATCCTGCAGCTCTTCGGCAAGCTTCTCGGCGCGCTTGCCGCCCTCCGGCGCCTCGAACGTACCGTCGATGATCTCGACGCCCGCCGACTTCGCGGTGCCGGTCTCGAAGAGCTTTCCGTTCTCCGCG
>JAXDMI010000305.1:0-3689 GCA_034666145.1 Myxococcales bacterium
CTCTCGAGTCCGTTGTCGACCGTCTTCTGAATGGTCGTCGTGATGGTCGTGAGCCCGTTGGTCCGCAGCAGCGCTACGATGGCCACCTGACGGCCATCGCGGTTGAGAGTCTCGAGAACGACCTGCTGCACTGTTGGCCAGCTGGCAGGCCCGAGGCCGCGCAGGACCTCCAGCTCGTGGCCCTCGACATCGATCTTGAGGAGATCGATGCGTTCGATCCTCTCGCGTCGGACGACTGCATCGAGCGTCTCGACGCGGACCTTCACCTCTTCAAGCCCCATGATCTGCTTCGACGCCCACCACCCGAGCGCTCCCTTCGGCAGAAGGGACACCATCCATTCGAGCGGCACACCGATGCAGCGCCCGAGCGCTCCCGGCAGCGCGCCCTCGACGGCGTTGCGTATGCGGTGCCCGCGGTCCTCGAAGAAGATCTCGAACTCGCGCCGCTTTCCCGCCAAGTCGAAGCTGCTGTTCGTCGGGAAGCGGCGGAAGTTGTAGAACGTGAGCTCCTCGCCCGAGCTCGCGGCCGACGACAGCCCGACTGCGTAGAGGCTGTGGCGAGTCTGCCTCAACAAGCGATTGGTCGCGAGATTGACGCGCAGCGCTCTGTGGGTCTCGGGGGAAGGCTCGAAGCAGAGGAGCCGCACATTGCCGCGACAGCACTCGGCGATTCGCAACGCAAAGGCGCCCACGTTCGCCCCCACGTCGACAACGGTCGCTCCGGCCGTCACCGACGCGCCGAGCCCAAAATATTCGTCGACCTCGTCCAGCAACTCGGCTGTCGAGACGCGGCTGCCACGGGGATGTTCGAGGGCCAGCAGCTCGAGATCGTTTGCGGTCACGGGCGCGCCCGCATGCGCTCCGCCTCGAGACGTCGCAGACCGTGCGGGAACCTTGCCAGATATTCCTCGGCTAGCGCCGCCGCGCCGGGCGCATCGCCCATTCGCGAGCGCGCGACCGCCCGCAGGAAGGCGGCATCCTCGCAGCGAGGATCAGCCGGAAAATCCCTTAGAAATGTGCGAAATCCCTCGTCCGCTACCGCATAGCGGCCAGCCTTGAAGCTCATCACCGGCTCGTCGAAGCGCGCGCCGACGTCGAGTGTCGACGAAGATGCCGCGACAGGCGCGCGAGCGGACACGGGCGCTGGTGCCGTCGTCTTCGTCGGCGGCGACGTCGGCTGGACCGCCGCGAGCAGAGCGTCGGGCTCCCATCTCTCACCGGCGCCAACGAGTCGCTCGCGCCCGAGGATCGGACGGACCATGACGAGCCCCTCGATGACATCCACTCCACGCGTGCGATCCCCGGAGACGTCGATGACGAACCGTGTGCCTCGCACTTCGAGCTCGCCGTCGGGAAGCTCCACGACGAACCTCTGCTCCGGCGTCAGGTGATGGATGCTGAACGATGCTGTCCCCGCAGCAAGGCGTACGCGCACGTGACCACGATCGGTCGCGACTACCCATCGGGCACCCTGGACGTCCTTCACCTCGTAGACGGGCAGCACCGGCGCGGTCGGCGCCGCTGCGGAAGACGACGCTGCGAGCTTCGCGCTCCTCGACTCCCTGCGCGCGAACAGGCCGAAGGCGAGAAGAGCGACCGCGACCACGACGACTGCCGCGAACGCGGGGAGCAGGATGCGCAGGTGGCGCAGGTGGCGCCGCCGCGGCGCCTCCACGAGCCCTTCGTTTGCGCGGCGGAGCAGCTCGGACCGCAGCCTCCGGCGCTCGAGCACAGTCGGCTCCGTTACGGGGAGCTCGCGCATGCGGGCATCGACGGCTTCGTGCTCCTCGAGCTCTCGCGCGCATGTCGTGCACATCGCGAGATGCCGCCGCGTCGACGCCGCTTCTACGTCCGATAGGCGAGCGTCGAGGAGCGCCTCGACCTCCCACATGCGTGAGCATGCCTTCTCCTTCATCGCGGACCCCGATCGATGGCTTCGAGAGCCCTGCGGAGCTCTCTGCGCGCGTGATGGAGCCGTGTCCACACCGTGGCGACCGGAATCTCGAGAGCGCGCGCAGCCTCCTCGCCCGACATCCCCTGCAGGACCACCAGCACGAAGACCTCGCGCTTCTTCGCGGGCAATTTCTCGAGCGCGCGGCGTGCGTCGGCAGCCGCCTCCTGCAGCTCGAAGGCGTCGGCGGGCGAGCAGGCTTGCGTGATACGCGGCTCGAGTGCCCAGTGGCGGAGCCGCGCGAGCATTCGGTATCCGCTCCGGCGATGTCGTCGCGCCGTCACCAGGGCAAGCCCTGAGATCCACGGCTTCGCGTCCGGGCGACCGTCGTACTTCGAAGCCGCGCTCACGGCATCGAGGAACGTCAACTGCACCAGATCGTCGAGGTCGCCCGCGGGAATTCCCAGACGCTCGAGAAGACGGCGCACGGCCTGCCCATGCCGATCGAAGAGCGCGCCGAGCGCACTGAGATCGCCGCCGGCAAT
Organism: Myxococcales bacterium; assembly: GCA_034666145.1. Lineage (GTDB taxonomy): Bacteria > Myxococcota_A > Polyangia > Polyangiales > Polyangiaceae > Labilithrix. Next base: position 2,437 of record JAXDMI010000305.1, read on the forward strand.
ACGGGCGAGGACGTCCGCGTCGCCATCGGACTGGCTCTTCGCATTTGGAGTGGGACGAGGAGCGTTCATGGCAAGTCGACGTCCATGCCGATGGCAAGACCAACGCTCGTGCTCGGGAACGCCGCGAGCGCGGAGCTCGTCGTCGGCACGTGAGTCGCGGGCGCTCCCTCCGCGAACACCTGCGTGCGCAAGCGGGTCCCCGTCGTCACCGGCACGAGCAAGCCGGCGTAGAGTCCGAAGCGGAGCTCCGTCGCCGATTCGGAGACGTGCGACTTGTCCGCGCCCGAGCCGATACGTGCGCGCTCGTCGACACGGTAGGCCGCAGCCGAGATGCCGTACACGATCGTCAGTCGTCCGAGCGGATCGCGGCGACCGATCGTCGTTCCGCCGCCGATCGCGCTCATGTCGATCTCGCGGTCGATCCCGACGATGGAGTACGACGGCTCGAAGCCGACGAAGACGCTCGCGTCCCAGCGAGCGAGGCTCAGCCCGAAGCTTCCTCTGAAGACCGGCGTCGCGAAATTGCCGGGCCACGCGAGCTTCGCGCCGCCGGAGGCTCCGACGGACATCGGTGCTTGTTCCTTCTTCCGTGGCGCCGGCATAGGCGAGGGCGCATCCACCGGCGGCCAACCGGCCGGCCACTCGAACCGAGAAGCGACGTCGGAGGGGCTCTTCGGGTCCTCGGCGTGCGAAATCGCAGCCGGGTCCGTAGGCTCGCCTTCGTCGTCGACGACGAGCGCGTCGACGAGGGCCGCAAGCTCGCGCGGTTCGTGAATTCGACGGCTCGCCGCGCGGCCGTCGCGCGTCGCGAAGGCGACCAGCGCGCCGGTCGCGTCGACGCGTACGTCGATCGAACGGCAGTCACAGTGGTCGCTGCATTCCCTCATCTCTCCGCGAACGCGGTCGACGGCGCGCTGCCAGCCGGTGGACGGCACCGCTGCCACTACGTGCAATCCGACGCGACAGGTCGACTCCGCATGGGCCGTGACCGCAAGGCACATCACCAGCGCGAGCGCTGCGCCCATGACACCGAGATGACTGGCGCGGTCGCCCTGAGAAAAGAAGTGAGCCATTCCGGGTAACGTTCCTCTCCGACCGTCGCTCGCAAAACCTTCACGAGTCTTTCACGCGGGTGATCGATTTCACCGGAGCGTCGGCCGCGATCCCGAACACGCTTCGTAATTCTTTTTTTGAAGGTTGGTCCGGCGAGGGGCGGAACAGGCCGGATGCTCCGGAGCGCGATCGCCTGCCAA
>JAXDMI010000306.1:0-3702 GCA_034666145.1 Myxococcales bacterium
ACGAAATGACCCGGGGTCGGGGGACGACGGAATGACCCGGGGTCGGGAGGGGCGGTCATTCCTCGGAGGCCCGCTGAGGGACGCCTAGCGTGAGCGCGCGACGAGTAGCGCGACGGCGAGCAGCGCGCCCAGGACCACGACCGCGATCGCGAGGACTACGGCGACCGTCTTTCCGTTGTCTGCCGCTTTGCGGCGCTGATCGCGCGCTGCGAGGACGGCTCGGTCGACGGTCGCTACCCTTTCGAATTCGCGACGGCGCTCGTCGATCTCCTGCTGCGTGGCGATGACGTTGAACTGCTTCTGCGCGCCGATGACACGTTGGATCTGCACCTCGACCTTCGCGCGCGAGTGCTCGCCACAATGCGAGCAGACGTAGCCCCCACCCTCGCCGGGCGGACCGAGCTGCGCGCCACACTTCGGACAGTCCAGCGCGAGGAGCGGCGTCGACATCGATGGAAGATACACGTTTCGTCGGCGCTGCCGTCGCGCGCGCGCGACAGCGCTGCGCCGGCGCGACGCCGCTCGAGGGCGAATCCTCGCAAGAACCCGGCTCGCGACCGCGGCACGTCCGTTGCTGAACACGGACGAACATGCGCAGCACCCACGCTTGGCTTCTCTTTTCTCTCTCGCCTCTCTCGCTCGCGATCGTCGCCGCCTCGCTCTCCACCACCGGCACGGCGAGCGCGCAGGCGCGACCGAACGCGATCCCCGCGTCGAACGGGAGCGGTCTCGACACGCATCTCTTCCGGCCCGCGCTCGATTCGCGCGGGCTCATCTCGGTCAACGGCGTCGACGTGCTGCCCGCGGGAAGGATCAGTCTCGGCCTCACGATGGACTACGGCCACGGCATCCTGCGCGTGCCGGACATCGGCCAGCAGTCGACGGCCCTCGTGAACGACTCGTTCACCGGCACGTTCCACTTCAACTACGGCATCGCGGATCGAGCCGTCGTCGGCATCTCGGCGCCCGCGCAGCTCATGTCCGGCGATCCGCAGCCCGGCGTCGCAGGATGGGGACCGCAGGCCCTCGACTCGCAGTCGATCGGCAACGTGGCGCTCCACGGCAAGCTGAAGCTCACGCGCGCCGGCAGCGGCCTCGGCGTCGCCATCGCGGCGCAGGTCGGCGTCCCGGTCAGCGATGCGCCGCGCAATGCCGGCGCCGATCCGTCGCTCTGGTACTGGCCGATGATGATCTTCGAGAAGCGATTCGGCTCCGAAGAGCAGCTTCGTCTCGCCGCCAACATGGGCTACCGGGGTCATGCTGCGAGCACCACGACCCTCGCGCTGCGTAACGGAACCGTGCACGACGGAAGCCGCATGACCTACGGCGCGGGCGCATCGCTGCGCATCTTCGATCCGCTCGACCTCGTCGCCGAGACGTACGGCACGTATCTCCTCGGCGACAGCGACGCGGCAGTCCGGCCATCGAACGAAGCGCTCGGCGGCATCAAGCTGTTCGTCGACAAGAGCTCGCATCTCCTCATCGGCGCTGGCCCTCGCTACACGAACGGCTTCGAGGCGGCGGACCTGCGCGCGGTGATCGGCTTCGTCTTCGAGCCGCCCGCGTACGACAGCGACGGCGACGGCATCCCCGACGGTGAGGACGCGTGTCCCAACACGCCGGGCATCCACTCCGGCGATCACACGAAGAACGGCTGCCCGCTCGACAGCGACGACGACGGCATCCCCGACAGCGAGGACGCGTGCCCGCTCGTGAAAGGTCCGCGCACCAACAATCCGCGCACGAACGGCTGCCCGCCGTTGCCCGCGACCCCGCCGCCGCCGCCCAACGATCGCGACAACGACGGCGTCCCCGACGTCGAGGACGCATGCCCCGACCTCCCCGGTAAGCGCCATCCCGATCCGGAACGCAACGGCTGCCCCGACATCGTGTTCGGCCCGACCACGATGACCGTGTTCGACAAGATCCTGTTCAAGACCGGCAGCGCGGAGATCCTCCCCGAGTCGAACCCGATCCTCGACAAGGTCGCGACGGCGCTCAACGAGCATCCCGAGATCCTCTCCATCGAGGTAGCCGGCCATGCCGACGAGCGCGGGAGCGAGCGCCTCAACCTCACGCTCACCCAGGCACGCGTCGACTCGGTGATGGTCGCGCTCGTCGCACGCAACGTCGAACGGCCGCGACTCCGCGCGCGCGGCTATGGCTACTACTGCCCGCGCGACGAGGGTCACGACGAGGAGGCCTGGAGCAAGAACCGGCGCGTCGAGTTCCTGATCCTCAAGACCACCCAAGGCCCGACCGGCGCCCCGATCGGCTGCCCGAATGCGACAGCGCACGGCGTTCCGCCGCTGCCGGTTCCCTGATCGCCGTCGAGGCCGGGCGTCGTCGAGGTGGTGGAACCGTCGTGGATTCTGAGGTAGAACCCTTCCCATCATGCAGCGCGGCTCCGCGGAGATCTTCCTCGCCCTCGGGCTCATCATCATCGGCATCCTGGGCCTCAAGCTCACCGACATGAACATGTTCTGGGTGTGCATCGCCCTCGGAGCGGTGGTCGGCTGCCACGGCGGCATCTCCGTCTCGCAGCGCGCGCGCGTCTGACCGCGAGATTCGCCGGGAATGTCCGGCCGCGCTCGTGTGTTGTGGTCGCGTTTGGGTTCCTCTTGCCTCGTGAGCCCTCGCGGTAAAAGGCGCCCTCGTGGTAGGACCCGCGACGGAGTTTCTGCATGCAAGACGCCCGTGAGCTGAATGAGATCGTCGCGCGCGAGAGCGCGTTCGTCGATCGGATCCTCGCCGAGGTCGGCAAGGTCATCGTCGGTCAGACGTACATGGTGGAGCGCATCCTCATCGGTCTGTTGACCGGTGGGCACGTGCTCCTCGAAGGCGTGCCGGGTCTCGCGAAGACCCTCACGGTGCGAACGCTCTGCGAGGCCATCAGCGCCAAGTTCGCACGCGTGCAGTTCACGCCCGACCTCCTGCCCGCCGACGTCATCGGCACCGTCATCTACAACCAGCAGAAGGGCGAGTTCACCTCGAAGCTCGGCCCCGTGTTCGCGAACCTCGTGCTCGCCGACGAGATCAACCGCGCGCCCGCCAAGGTGCAGAGCGCGCTGCTCGAGGCGATGCAGGAGCGGCAGGTCACCATCGGCGACCGCACGTATCCCCTCCCCGATCCGTTCATCGTCATGGCGACGCAGAACCCGATCGAGCAGGAGGGCACGTACCCGCTGCCCGAGGCGCAGATCGACCGCTTCATGCTCATGTGCAAGGTCGGCTACCCGACGCGCGAAGAAGAGCGGAAGATCATGGACCGCATGACGAGCATCCTTCCCGCGAGGGCGGAGCACGTCTGCACGCCCACCGAGCTGCTCGATGCGCGGAAGATCATCGGGCAGATCTACGTGGCCGACAAGATCAAGGACTACATCGTCGACGTCGTCTTCGCGACGCGCGAGCCCGCGAAGCACGGGCTCAAGGACCTCGCGCCGCTCATCGAGTTCGGCGCGTCGCCGCGCGCGTCGATCGCGCTCAACCTCGCCGCGCGCGCGCATGCGTTCCTCCGCCATCGCGGCTACGTCACTCCCGAGGACGTCAAGGCCATCGGCCCCGACGTGCTCCGCCATCGCATCGTTCTGACCTACGAGGCCGACGCCGAAGAGGTCACCTCGGAGCAAGTGGTGCGGCGCGTCTTCGAGGTCGTGGAAGTACCCTGATCGCTCTTCTCAGGCGCGCATGATCCCCCGC
>JAXDMI010000307.1:0-3818 GCA_034666145.1 Myxococcales bacterium
TTATCGGGCTTGCCTGTCTTGATTGGGCGCCTCTCTGGCTTTGGTGGGCTCTTCGGCGGTGACTTCGGCGGCTTGTGCGGCTTCGGCGTCGTGTCGTCGTCCATCGGCGCGAGGTCGGGCTCGCGCGCCGGCGGCTCCTCACGACGCGACAGCGCGACACGCGCGATACCGGCCGGAGGCGGCGCGGTGCCGAGCGGCGCACCGTCTTCGTCCTCGTAGGTGATGACGACATGAGAGAGGAGCTTGTCCGGGGCGAGGTCCCGGCCGTGTGCTGACACCGGCTCGTCGCGCAGCTCACCGGCGACAGGCGGCGCCTGGCCGGCCGCGTCGCTCTCGATGATCGCCCGGAATCCGTACGCGCCCTCCTCTTCATCCGGTGGGGCCGGCTTCAGCGAGAAGAAGCAGACGTCGATCGTGCCGATGGCGTTCGGGTGACCGCCCTTCGCGATCGCCGCGAGCGCTTGCGCCGGATGGGCGAAGCGATACGTCGCAATGCGCGTCTCCGACAGCGAGAAGCCACGCACCCTCGTGCTGCCGCCGGCACGAAGCATCCACATGCCGAGACGCGCGCAGGATTCGGTCGGTTCGCCGGTCATCGCGTCGAGGCCGTCGAGCACGATCGAGAAGCCGACCTTGCCGGCCGTCGGCCTCGTCCGTCCGAGACGCAGGCACGATTCGGTTCCGAATCGTGGGCCGCTCGAGGGATTGCGCCGAGCTTGGCGATTGTCAGGACCCGAATCGTCGACGCCCGCGCTCGGGGCCTGCCGCCCCGGTGCTCACGTCGAGCGTCACACCGCGAGCAGCGCCGTGCGTCGCGGACCGTCTCAGTCGGCGTCGGCGTCGGCGTCGGAGGCGGCGGCGGCGTCGGACGAGGCGTCGGGGCCGGCGTCGACGGGGCGGCAGATGCCGACCGCGACGTCGCACGACTCGCCCTGCAGGCACGTCTGGAGCTCGATCCACGCGCCGACGTCGCAGACCTGGAGCACTGGACCGACGCAACGACGCCGTCCGTCCTTGCACGTGAGCGACGCCGCTTCCGCCGCGTCGACGGCGCCGTCGGGGCCCGGAATCGTGGACGCCTCCGCAGCCCCCGCATCGTTTGCCACGCCGTCATCTGCGGCGACGGCGCACGCCACCGCGACGAGGGCCAAGAGCCCTGCCGCGACGAGGCCGCTCGCACGCCGGAAAATCAGTCGATCGGGTCTCATCGGGCTCGGGTCCCGCTGTTAGAGTAAAAACTCTAAAAACGCTAGCCCTTCCTGATCGAAGCGGCTAAAGCCGACGTCCTGATGGGCTCCTTCATGACGCATCGAACGCTGCGAACGCTGCTGGTCTCGTCCTCTCTGCTGATCGCGCTCGGCGGGCTCGGCGCGTGCGGCAGCGCGGGCGACGCGCCGAAGAGCGACCCGGGCGAGCTCGACGCGAGCACGCCGAGCGAGGCAGGGCCCGGCACCCAGGCACCGGCGATCGACGGCGGCGGCGTCAACGATGCAGCGAACAGCGCGGACGCCGATCCGGACGCGCACGACGCCGGCAAGGCGACGTTCGGTCCGTCCACGTACATCAAGGCTTCCAACACGGCCTCGCTCGGCGTGTTCGGCTCGGCGGTGTCCTTCTCGGCGGACGGAGCGCGTCTTGCTGTGGGCGCGCGCGGCGAGAGCTCGAGCGCGACGGGCATCAACGGCGACCAGACCAGCGTCTCCGCCAGCGTCGCCGGCGCGGTCTACGTCTTCGTGTGGTCCGGCACCGCGTGGTCGCAGGAGGCGTACATCAAGGCGTCGAACACGGGCGCGGGCGATCTCTTCGGCACCGCGCTGTCACTCTCCGCGGACGGCACGCGCCTCGCCGTGGGAGCCTCCAGCGAGGACTCGAGCGCGACGGGCGTCAACGGGAACCAGGCCGACGAAGGCGCTCCCGAGAGCGGCGCGGTCTACGTCTTCCGGCGATCCGGCACGACGTGGGCGCAAGAGGCGTACGTCAAGGCGTCGAACCCGGGCTCGGCGAGCGCCACGGACGGCGACGCCTTCGGCGCGATGCTCTCGCTCTCGGCGGACGGGACGCGCCTCGCGGTCGGCGCGTACGGCGAGCAGTCGAACGCGACCGGCGTGAACGGCAACCAGGCCGACAACAGCCTCCATCAAGCGGGCGCCGTCTACGTGTTCGTGCGATCCGGCACGACGTGGACCCAGGAGGCATACGTCAAGGCCTCGAACCCGGGCCAGGGCGACTGGTTCGGTCGCGCGGTGGCGCTCTCGGGTGACGGGTCGCGGCTGGCCGTGGGCGCGCTCAACGAGAGCTCGAACGCGACCGGCATCAACGGCAACCAGGCCGACAACAGCGCGTACGGCGCCGGCGCTGTGTACATGTTCGCGCGCTCCGGGACGACGTGGTCGCAAGAGGCGTACGTGAAGCCGTCGAACACGAGCGCCATCGATCAGTTCGGCGGGTGCGTGTCGCTCTCGGCGGACGGCACGACGCTCGCGGTCGGTGCCGACTTCGAGCAATCGAGCGCGATCGGCATCAACGGCAACGGCGATCAGATCATGAAGCCCGCGCTCTACAGCGGCGCGGCATACGTGTTCACGCGATCGGGCACGGCGTGGTCGCAGCAGGCGTACATCAAGGCGTCCAACACGTGGGAGGGCCACAACTTCGGCTCCGCCGTCGCGCTCTCGGCGGACGGCTCGCGTCTCGCAGTGGGAGCCGATCACGAGGACTCGGGCGCGACCGGCGTCAACGGCAACCAGCACGACGGCACGGCGAAGCAGAGCGGCGCGGCGTACGTCTTCTCGCGGTCGGGAACGACGTGGTCGCAAGACGCGTACGTGAAGGCGTCCAACACGGGCCTCTTCGACGAGTTCGGCTTCTCGATCGCGCTCTCCGCGGACGGCAACCACCTCGCGTCCGGGGCCCGCCTGGAAAACTCGAACGCGACGGGCATCAACGGCGATCAGACCAACAAGAGCTCCTACGAGAGCGGCGCGGTCTACGTCTACTGATGATGGGCCATCGATCGAACTTCACGCGCGTAGCGTGGCTCGTTGCGACTGCGGCTCTGGCCGTGGCTCTGAGCGTCCTCGCGTGCTCGTCGTCGAAGGACGAACCCGCGCCGGCCCCCGTCCCCGACGCGAGCATGCCCGAAGAGGCGGCCACCGCGCCCGACGCCGGTGTCGATACCGGCGCTCCGCAGTGCCCGTCGAACGACTGCCTGCCCTACCACCTCGACTGCAACGGTGACGCGGGCGACGGATGCGAGACCAACATCCGCGCCGACCTCGAGAACTGCGGCGCCTGCGGAAAGCGCTGCGAGGCCGACGGCGGCGTCCCGCCTCCTCACACGCGGCCGGCATGTGTCGACGGCGCGTGCGTCTACCTCTGCTCCGATGATCTGCCGTACGGCCCGATGCGCAATTGCAACGGCGCAGACCCGCTCGTCGGCGACCCCGTGAAGGGATGCCTGAATCAGCTCGCGTGCGATGAGCGCAACTGCGGCGCATGCGGGGTCGTCGCGCCGATCGACTCGACCGGCGACCACATCTGCATCGGAGGCAATCCCCTCCCCGCGTGCCCGAGCGGCACCACCAACTGCCACGCCGGCACGTGCGGTCAGCAGTGCAAGGACCTGAGCCACGATCCGCAGAACTGCGGCATGTGCGGGCGCCAGTGCCCTGATTCATCCATTCCCGCCGTCACGGTCGCGGCGCTCGCCGCGAAGCACATCGTCTTCACGTGCGACGGCCCGAACCCCGACGGCGGGCTCCCCGGCTGCAAGGCGATCTGCGAGACGTCCGCTCTCCCGCCCGCGATCTGGAAGGACT
>JAXDMI010000308.1:0-5364 GCA_034666145.1 Myxococcales bacterium
GCGAAGACCGAGCTGGCTGCGCCCGTCCTGAAGGACTGGCCGAGCATCATCGGTCTCCTCGAGACATGCGACCTCACGCGCTTCGCCCGAGCGAGCCTCGTGGTCGACGCGCTCCTCACCCATACCGCCGCGGTCCGCGACCTGGTGGAGCACCTCTATCCCGCCGACGTGACCTCATGATCCATCTCCAGCATCCTGCCGTCCTTCTCCTCCTCGTCCCGCTCGCGTTGATCGCGCTGTGGCTCGCGCATCGCGGGCGGCCCGACGCCGTTGCTCATTCGAGCACCGACCTCGTTCGTGCCGTCGCGAAGACGAGGCGCACGCGTTGGGGGCGCCTTCTGCCCGCCATGCGCTGGCTCGGCGCCGCGCTGATCATCGTCGGTCTGGCTCGGCCCTACCTCGAGAACCACAAGGCGCAGCTCCATGCGTCGGGCGTCGACGTGATGCTCGCGCTCGACGTCAGCGGCTCGATGCAGGCGCGCGACATGGCAACGGCCGGCTCGGCGAACGGGCAGGACGTCGAGAGTCGACTCGACGCCGCCAAAGAGGTGGTGAGTCGATTCGTGAAGGAGCGCGGCAGCGATCGCGTCGGCCTCGTCGCGTTCGCCGGTGAGTCGTATCTCGCCAGCCCACTCACGCTCGATCACGACTGGGTTCAGCAGAGCCTCGATCGGCTGGAATCCAGCACGAAGAGCGGCCTCTCCGACGGCACGGCCATCGGCTCCGCCATCGCCACGAGCGTTCGTCGTCTCGACGCGCAGGATGCGAAGTCGAAGATCGTGATCCTCCTCACGGACGGTCAGAACAACGCGGGCAAGGTCGCGCCGAGCGCGGCTGCGGAGGCCGCAAAGGCCCTCGGCGTGAAGGTCTACACCATCGGCGTCGGCTCGAAGGGCGAGGCGCTCGTGCCGGTCACCAACGAGCGCGGACGTCAGGAGCTCGTGATGGCGAAGGTCGACGTCGACGAGCCCTCGCTCAGGCGGGTCGCCGACACGACCGGCGGCAAGTTCTACCGCGCGATCGACACCACCTCGTTGCGGCGGGTCTACGACGAGATCGACAGGCTCGAGAAGACGACGCGCGGCATCTCGAGCTTCACCCAGAGGTCGGAACGGTTCGCGTGGTTCGCGGGCCCGGGTCTCCTCCTCCTGGCGGGCTCGCTCGCCCTGTCCGCGACGCGCTTCCGGCGTGTGCCGTGAACACCTTCGACGTCATGTCTGTGGAGATTGAATATGCGATTCGCTGAACCCACCTGGCTCCTCGTAGGCGCCGCGACCGTGACGATCCTCGTCGTGCTCCTCGCGCGCGCCGAGCACCTGCGAGGACGCGCGCTCGCGCTCCTCGGGGCCTCCCGCTTCGCGGCAGCGAGCGCGAGCGTGCCTTCGAGGCTGCGCCGCTCGCTGCGCGTCGCGGTGATGGTCTTTGCCGTCGCGATGGGCTTCGTCGCCCTCGCGCGCCCGCAAAAGGGACTGCGCTGGGAGACGGTGGAGCGGAACGGAACAGACGTGCTGCTCGTCGTCGACACGTCGCACAGCATGGACGCCGATGACGTGAAGCCCACGCGCATCGAGCGCACCAAGCTCGCGATTCAGGATTTCGTCGACAAGTTCCCGGGAAATCGCGTCGGGCTCGTGGCGTTCGCAGGCGATGCCTTCGTGCAGAGCCCGATGACCCTCGACCACGAGGCGCTCCTCGAGACCGTCGCCGCGCTCGACACCAGCATCGTCGCGCGCGGCGGCACGAACATCGGGAAGGCGATCGAGGTGGCGACGGACGCGCTCTCCACAGAGCCGAACAACCAGAAGGCCATGGTGCTCGTCACCGATGGCGAAGACCTCGAAGGGCAGGGGTTCACCGAGGCGAAGAAGGCCGGAGCGGCGGGCATCATCGTGGACACCATTGGTGTGGGTTCGCCGACCGGAGAGCTCGTGCCACAGAAGGACGAGCGCGGTCGGACCATCGGCGTCATCCGGGACGAGAGCGGAAAGCCGGTTCGCTCGCATCTCGACGAGAGCGCGCTGCGCGCCATCTCCGATGCCGCGCACGGCACGTATCACCCGCTGGGAGCCGACGGCCGTGGGCTCGATCACCTCTACGAGGAGTCGCTGAAGGCGCGCGTTCATCACGAAGCGTCGTCACAGACGCATCGCGTCTACGCCGAGTGGTTCCGCATTCCGCTCGGGCTCGCGCTGGGCGCCATCGTGCTCGACGCGATGCTCGGGCTCCGGTGGCGGCGTTCCTCGCGAAAGAGGACCTCTCGTGCGGCGGCGGCCGCGACGGCGGGAGCTGCGGCCACGCTCCTCCTGCTCGTTCCCGGTGTTGCAATGGCGTCGGTGGCCGACGCCCAGAAGGCCTACGCGGACGGCAAATTCGACGAGGCTCACAAGCAGCTCGAGGCGGAGAGCGCGAAGAATCCGAAGGACGCCAAGCTGGCGTTCAACGCTGGAGACGCGGCGTACAAGGCCGGTCACTTCGACGCTGCCGAGGCCGCGTTCAAGCGTGCGCTCACCGCCGCCGACCCGTCGCTGCAGCAGCATGTACTCTACAACCAAGGCGACAGCCTCTATCGCCTTGGCGAGAAGGAGCCCGCTGACGCGCGCGACAAGAAGAGAGAGGCCTGGACGTCCGCCGTCGCTGCGTACGAAGGCGCGCTCGCCCTGAATCCGAAGGACGCGGACGCGAAATACAATCGCGACCTCGTGAAGCGGAAGCTGAAGGAGCTGGAAGAAGAGAAGCCGAAGGACCCGCCGAAGCAGGACGACAAGGGGTCGCAGGACCAGAAGCAGCAGGGTGGCCAGCAGCCGAAGGACCAGCAGCAGGGTGGCCCGCAGCCGAATGGCAAACCGAAGAATGGCAATCAGCCGAATGGCAAAGAGGCCAATGGCCAGCAGCCGAATGGCAAGTTGCCCGGCGCTCGTCTCGACCCGAAGGACGCACGCGCTCTCCTCGGTGCCGTGAAGGGCGATGAGCGCCACGCGGTTCGCCGCGGTGTCGACGCGGGCGCGCCGGTGGACGACGGCCCGAGCAAGGATTGGTAATCATGAAACGCAAACGAGCCTTGGCCGCCCTTGTCGGCGCGCTCACGATGACGACGGCCGCAGTCCCCGCAATCGCGCAGACTGCTCCGCAGCCCGCCACCGCGGCGGCCGGGAGGTTCCCGGCCGCCGCGAAGCAAGCACCTCGTCGCGCACGCGCGTGGCTCGCGCTCTCGGCGGCACAGCCGAAGCCGTGGGTCGGGCAGGCGGTCCCCGTCACGGTCACCGCCTTCTTCCGCGGCGTCGAGGGCGTCACGCTCGAGGGCATTCCCCAGCTCGCGTCGAAGGGCATCATCACGTCGGATCTGGCGAAGGATCCGCATCAGTCGACCGAGATCATCGACGGAGAGCGCACGCTCGTCGTGCGATGGACCGCGACGATCACGCCGTCGTCCTCCGGACCGATCGATCTCTCGGTCGAGCTGCCGGTGCGGATCCGCTATCGCGAGGCCCCGCCGCGCACGCCTGCGCAGAGCCCGCGGCCCCCCGATCCGGGCGATGACGATCCGTTCGCGGACCTCGGCCACGGCGTTCCTTTCGACTCGATCTTCGATCGGATGCGCAAGCGGATGCAACAGCAGCTCGAGCAGCCCGTGGGGCGCGTTCGCGAGGAGTCCCTCGCGCTCGAGGCGGCCGCGCGCGGCGTCGAAGCCCGCGACCTTCCCACCAAGGACCGACCGGCGAGCTTCTCGGGCGCGGTCGGCCAGTTCGATCTCGATTCGTCGATCTCCGCGACGCAGGGCGCGGTCTCCGATCCGCTCACCGTCCGCATTGCGGTCGGGGGCAACGTCGATCTCGACCGCGTCGACCTCCCGGGCATCACCACGTCTGCCGACTGGAAGGCTTATCCGCCGCGCGTCGTGCAGGATCCTCCGAGGAAGGGCCTCCCGCCGAAGAAGGTCTTCGAGCAGGCCATCGTCCCGCTTCATGGTGGCGATCTCACGGTGCCGCCGGTCTCGTTCACCGCGTTCGATCCTGTCTCGGGTACCTACGTGACGCGCAGCACCTCGCCGATCCGCGTCGCGGTCGACGGCGCGAGCGCCGCTGCCGCGCCGGCACCGAAGGCCGCGCCGGAGACCAAGGTGGTCGACGAGCCCGTGCCCGTCGTCACTCCGTTGCACGCCGGCATGCGCGTGCTGCCGGTCTTCCTGCTCGTCGTCGCGGCCGCGCTCCAGCACGTCGTGCGGAAGAAGCGGGCGCAGTGGGCCCTTCGCCGAGCGATGCGACGCGCCGCATCGACGGGCAGCGTGGATTCGTTCCTCGGCTCTGCCCACCGCTTCATCGCGACCCGGCTCTCCGAGCGCTGGGGCGTTCTTCCCGACGAGATCACTGCGCGCAGCGTGCACGAGCGACTCGGGCCGGACGCGAAGCCGTTGATCGACGTGCTGCTGGCCGACGAAGCCCTGCGCTTCGGCCGCGGCGGTCTGGAAGGAGCGGAGCTCGGGCCGCTCTGCTCGTCGATCGAGAGGACCCTGACCGACCTTCGGGAGGTCGTCTCACGTGAGTCGCGCGACCTCGGAGGTGCAACATGAACGAGAAACGCAAGCTTCGACCGATCGCCACGTGGGCGATCGTCTTCGCCGCCATCGCGGCCTTACTCAGCGGGGCGGTCTTCGCCGCCCGCCCGATGCTCGACGACGAGGCCGCGCAGGCGCGGACGCTCGTCGAGCAAGGACAGCGCGCGCTCGGACAAGGCGATCGCGGTGCCGCGGTCCTCGCCCTCGAGCGCGCGCGCTGGCTCGCGCCGCGAGCGCCATTCGTGCGGACGGCCATTGCCGCCGCCGAGATCCACGATGCCGAGACGCTCCTTCCACGAACGCTCCGGCTCGTCACTTCGAAGGAGTGGTCGGCGATCGCGATCATCCTTGGCTGGACCTCCGGTCTCGCCCTCGCGTTCGCGATCGCGAAGCGAGGCACGCGTACGGCCGGCAAGGTCGCGCTCGCCGCAGGCGCGGGGCTCACGGCCGCGATGGTCGCCCTCTTCGCCGCCAGTGATACAGCCCCCGCCGTCGTCACGACCGCTGGAACGCGGGCGCTGATCGCACCCTATGCCGACGCTGCCGCGAGCGGACCGCTTCCTGCAGGAACCGTGGTGGTGCGCGGACCGGAGCACGCTGGCTTCGTCCGCGTGCGGAGCGGCGAGGGAGTGGAAGGGTGGATGCCGCAGACCAGCGCAGCGCCTATCGCGCGCCTCGAGGAATGAAGGAGCTGCCCAGAGCTCCCAGAGCTGAAGGAGGAGTCGCGGCCATGCACGTGGTGCTCATCGAGGACGACGAGAAGATCGGAAGCTTCGTGAGCCAAGGGCTGAAGCAAGAGGGACACATTGTCT
>JAXDMI010000309.1:0-6930 GCA_034666145.1 Myxococcales bacterium
CCTGGCGCAGATCGTCGGTGAGGAGAACGGTGTCGCCGGGGCTCCCCGCCATCGCGCGCCAGATCAGCGCGTCGAGCTCGCGGATGTGCGTTTCGTAGTCGCGCACGAGGAGCTGCTCGACGAGCGCGGGATCGACGCGCGGCTCGAGACGACCGTCCGCGCTCGCCTCCAGGAAGCGCTCGCCGATCTGCGGGCTCTTCTTCGCCGCGACGAGAAGGAGGTGACTCACGAGAAGCGGGATGTCCTCGCGCCGCTCGTCGAGCGGAGGCAGCTCGAGCCGCAGCGTGAGGCGAGCGGCGACGTCGTGCTTGAGTGCGCTGACGTCGCGGTTCGTCGCGCCGACGAGCACGAAGTCGGACCGCCGCGTCGTGGCCTCTCCGAGACGCTGGTACTCGCCGTCGGAGTCGAGCACGCGCAGGAGATGCGCCTGCTGCTCAACCGGGATCTCGGCGATCTCGTCGAGGAACAGCGTTCCACCGTCGGCCTGGCCAACGAGACCCGCGCGCTCGGGCATGCCGGCAGTTGGGTAGTTCTTGGCGCTGCCGAAGAGCTCGGCGTCGATCAGCCCCGAAGGCAACGTCGCTGCGTTGCGTGAGACGAACGGCCTGCTCGCGCGCGGCGAGAGCGCATGCAGCGCGCGCGCAGCGAGCTCCTTGCCCGTGCCGCTCTCGCCGTGGAGCAGCACGTGCTTGCCGGCGTTCGCCGCGAAGGCGATGCGCTCGCGCATCTGCCACATGCCGGATGCCTCGCCGAGGATGCCGGCCGCGTCGGGCTCTCCGAATGCGCCGACGCTCTTCTCGAGGAAGTAGACCGTGGGCGGCATCGAAGGAACGCGGCGGGTACAGAAGAGGAGGAGCTGTCCGCGGAGGAAGACGGTGTCACCGGGGACGACGGTCGCGCGCTCGGTCGCGGCGCCGTTGACCGACAACGCGCAGCGACCGACGCGCTCGATGGTCAGGCTCCCTGCATTGGCCTTCACCGTGAGCTGCTTCCGCGAGAGCGCGAGCCCGACCAGCGGCTCGGTGGGCGCGAGACGCCGTGGCCGCTGGCGAAAGAAGCGGACGCGCGGCTCGCCGTCGCCGTCACCTCGTCCCAGGGTCTGCGGGGCGCCGCGCGGCGTGAAGAGCGCGACCTCGCCGATGCGCGCGGGCTCGTCCGCGCACCACGCGATCACGAGCGCGAGCGACTCGGTCTCCGCGGGCTCGTCGATGGCGAGCTCCGCGCCGGCGACCGAGATGGTCTTTGCGTCCTTCAAGCTCGTGGAAGTGTCGCACGAACCGCTCTTCGACCTGGTGGGCGACCTGGTGGGCGCGGTCTTGACAGACCATAGGAACAGCGATTTCGCAGGGTTACGCTGCCTGACGCTCGGGCCCACGAAAATCGCTCCTGCCGTGTCACACTCGGCTGGGGCCGGTCGACGTCCCCTCGTGCACGTCCCGATGAGCACCGTCTCGAAGCCCGCCCCGTTCAAGACCCTCGACCCCGACCTGCGCTCTGCGCTCGTCGCGATGGTGAGGAAGCGCGTTCCCGAGAGCGAGGTCGAGGACATCGTCCAGCAAGCGCTCGCCGAGGCCATCGAGTCCCCGCATGCGCCGCAGGACAGCGAGTCGCTCCGTCGTTGGATCTTCGGCGTCGCGAAGAACAAGGTCGTCGACTACCACCGTCGCGCGGGACGCGAGAGCTTCGACCTGCCCGACGTCGAGGGCACGCCTGCGCCGCACGTCGAGGCCGACCTCCTGCGCTGGGCCGAGAAGAACCTCCCCGAAGGCGCCGAGAACAAGAAGACGCTCGACTGGATGCTCCGCGAAGGCGAGGGCGAGAAGCTCGAGTCGATCGCCGCGTCCGAGAAGCTCCCGCCGCCGCGCGTCCGCCAGCGCGTCAGCCGCCTGCGCCGCCACTTCAAGGAGAACTGGCAGCGCGAGGTCGCGATGCTCGCCGCGCTCGGCGTCATCGTCAGCGCGATCGTGATCTACGTCACGGCGAAGAAGGGGACGGACCACGACATCATCACGCACGACGTGGTCGATCCGCGCGCCGAGCCGATACGTCGCCTGGCGCTCGAGAAGTGCGCAGGCGGCGAGTGGAAGCCGTGCGTCGACGGTCTCGACGAAGCACGTCGTCTCGATCCCGCGGGCGATGCGCGTCCCGAGGTCCAGCAGGCGCGCGACGCCGCCGCGAATGCGCGGAAGCTCGAGCCCGCTCCGTCCACCCCTCCGCTCGTCCCGTCGGCGATTCCCACGACCACGCCGCCGAGCGTGCCGTCGGCGCAGCCGACGAGCAACCTGACGCCGACGCCTGCGCCGCTCGATTCGGCGCCGCGCTTCGACCAGAAGATGAAGCCGCAGGCGCCGTCGAAGTCGGACTCGTTCGACTCGCTGTCGACGCCGCCGCCGGTGCCGACGCCGACTCCGAAGGCCGTGCCGGTGCCGACCACCGAGGCGACGGCCGTAGCGCCGTCGAAGGACGACAGCCCGCCGCCGGCGACGAAGGGTGCAGCGAAACCGCAGGGCAAGAAGGCGTCGCCGAAGGCGCCCTCGGGCGATGGCAACACCACGCCCGCTGCGCCGGGTGAGAGCACCTTCGGTGGGGGCAGCAAGAAGTAGGGCGTGCTACGAATACCCGTGTGAGCTTAGCGACTTCGGCGGGCGTGCGGGCACGGCAACGGCGTGAGAATCGGGTCTCGGCGGTGGTCATGACGATCACCGCGCTCCTTGCGTTCGTCCTCCTGGCTGTCGTGGGCGGCTGCAGCTCGACCACCGCCGCCGACCCGGCGAAGGACTTCTGCGGCGACGCGAAGTCGGCGGGAACGAAGTGCAAGGACCCGACCGACTGCGACTCGCAGCTCTCCACCGACTGCAAGGCGCTCGACGTTGCTCTCTCGCCTGCCACCGTGGCGGCCGCCAAGGACTGCCTCGAGTCGGGCATCTGCGGCGTCGCCACGTGCGTGTCGCGCGCGCAGAACGGCGCCGTCGCGACCGCCGCGCACAAGACGCTCGCCGACGACTTCTGCATGTTCTGCGCGCCTACGCTCACGGACTGCGTAACGAATTTCTACAAGCGCGGCTCGAAGTCCGCCGGCCTCGCGGTGCTCCCGTACTCGGAGGAGGTCGCGAAGGCGGTCGACGACGAGTGCACGGGGCAGGCGGGGTGTCAGGCGACGTTCACGACGTGCGCGCGTGACGTGATCGCGCGCGTCGTCGCCGAGAAGGTCGACCCGACGACAGCCGACTGCATCGTGCAGGGCTTCGCTCAGGACACCGCGCAGGTCCCGGTGGGTCCCGACGGCAAGCCGCAGGTCGTGACGTGCACGCCGGCGAACTGCTCGGGTTGCTGTCGCGACGACAAGTGCGAGAAGGGCGACGCCGCCGACGCATGCGGCGCGTCTGCGAAGGCGTGCGAGATCTGCTCGCCGACGTCGAAGTGCACGTCGGGCGTATGCAAGGAGCCGTGCGGTCCCAACACGTGTCGCGGCTGTTGCGACGGCGATACATGCGTGGGCGGCACCACGACCACCGCCTGCGGTGAGGCCGGCTCGGCCTGCACCAAGTGCGCAGCCGCCCTCGTCTGCTCGAACCACACCTGCATCGACGGCTCGTGCCAGGCGACGTGCACGAACGGATGCTGCACGGCCGCGGGCTGTCAGCCCGGCAACACCGCGAAGGCGTGCGGTACGGGCGGCGAAGGCTGCGTCGACTGCGGCGTGGGCAGGACGTGCGCGGCGGCCGCCTGCCAGCTCGATCGGACGTCGCTCTGGGACGTCTACATCTCGTTCGCGGTCGTTCCCGACAAGAACAAGAGCGCCGCATCGTGGGACGTTCTCGCGGGCGCGCCCGATCCGTACCTCTACGTGTTCACCAGCGAAGGCACGAGCTCGCATTCGGGTCAGACGACCACGCTGACCGACACCACGTTCCCGTTCTGGGCGGAGACGCCCGTGAAGGGCGTGAAGGCGAGCGAGCTCCTCGCGAACACGTCGATCGAGGTCTGGGACAGCGACGTCGACTTCGACGACTACATGGGCGGTTGCGCGCTCGCTCTGACGCCCGCCATCTTCGATGGTTCGCTGCAGAGCCAGGTGTGCCCAGCGACGGCGAGTGGTGTCGAGGTGAAGGTCTACTTCCGCATCAACCCGCACACGAACTGAACGCGCGCGCGTGGCGATTCACGCGGACGAGCGCGGCGGATAGAGCCGTGAAGCCACGAGCGACGCGTGGAAGAGCATCGCGTCGAGACGCGTGTAAACGCCGTGGCCGAGGCCCGACGAGAAGAGGCTCGAGAGGCCTTCGCTGCGGTAGTCGACGAGCACGAGCTCGCCGTGCGGCGGCATCGTCGACTCGGCGCGCATGGCACGCAGCAGCTCCGTCGGCGCGAAGCCGGGACCGAGCGCTGCGTCGAGCGATGCGTTGATGCGGCGATCCGACGTGGCGAGGGCAGGGAAGTCGGAGCCGGTGCCGCCGAGGCGACGGACCCAGTCGTCGCCGACAATCCGCTGCCGGAGCGGCTCCGTCGCGCCGCGTCCGTGCACGACGTGCAGCGAGCGAACGCTCGGCAGATCCGACCACGCGTAACGCGCGGGCGCGCCGAACGTGACGAAATCGAGCGCAAAGCGATCGAGCATGTCGCGATCGACGTCGAGCGCACCCACGTCCAGCTCGCGTGCACGTGCGACGTCGACGATGGCCTCCGCCGCGAGCGATCGCGAGAGCAACTGCGTGAGCAGCGCGAAGACCTGGCCGGCGTGGCTGTGCCCGAGCACGAGGATGCGTCCCCGTGGCGCGCCGAGCTCGGCGTGCGTGGCGAGCACGCGCAGGAGGCTCAGCGCACCCTCGAGGCGACCGAGGTGATGATTCTCGGACGACCACACGAACGACGTACACGGGATGGTGCCGCCGATCGCTTGCTCGAAGAGGCGCACGTACGACGGGCCGAAGTTGCCGAGGTCGCCGAGCATGCGATCGACGTAGGAGCGCGTGCGGCGGCGCAGCGCCTTCGCGAGCGCACGTCCCCGAGGATGCGCGCGCTCGACGCTGCCGAGCGCGGACAGCGGATCGGTGCCGACGAACGATCCGTGCGCGAAGACGACGGCGACGACGCCGTCCCTGCGGAGACGATCGCCGATCTCGCTCATCGCGCTCCGCCATTCCGCGGTGTGCTCGTCGAGGATCGCCGAGCGAGTGCCGCGCGGAACGACCGCGTCGAAGCGCACGACCGTGGTGAGCGCTTCGAGCTTGGAGCGCGGCTCTTCCTGCGTCGCGTTCTCCGCGGTCGCTTCCGTTCCCGCGTGTGCCGCCAGCTCCGGCGCGGTGGGCGCAGCGTGTAGACGCGCGCGCCATCGCTCGATGCGCGGAGCGAGAACGAAGCCGGCTGCGAAGGCCCCGAAGAGGGCGAACAGGATGACGAGCGTCGCGAGCATGCGAAGGCGAGGCTTGGAATCTAGCACCCATGTGCAGCGTCGCAACGCGGTGCGTCAATAGAACGCAACCGCCTGGTTTCGCGGCCGTTCCTGAGGCCACGCGGATCGTCAGGGCAAGCCGGCGACCTTCACGGGGTATGCGGAGTCGACCTTCGTGCCGTCGCCGAGCTGACCGCGATCGTTCTTGCCCCAGCACCACACGGTGCCGTCCTTCTTCAGCGCGCAGGCGTGTCTCGTGCCGGGAGCGACGGCGACGACGTTGCCGAGCAGACCGACGCCTCCAGGTCCACGCACCGCGACAGGCGTGAACGAGGATCCGGTGCCGCCATCGCCGAGCGCCGCGAGATCGGCGCCCCAGCAGAGTACCGTGGCGTCGCTCTTGACCGCGCAGCTCACGCGCTCGGCCACGCCGATGGCGAGCGCGCCCGCCGTTCCTGTGACGGGCGGACCTGCAAACGCGCGTAGAGGCACCGTCGCGGGATCGGCGCCGAGCTGGCCCAGGTCGTCGAGGCCCCAGCACACGACGCCGTTCGCGCGCAGGGCGCACGTGTGCTTCGCGCCGTCGTTCGCGAGCGCAGTGACGCCGTCGAGCGGTGTCAGCAGCGTCGGATCCGTCACCACGATCTGCGCGTTGAGCTCGGTGGCACCGAGGCCGGGACGGCCCACCTCACCGCTCGCGGTCGCTCCCCAGCACTGCACCTTGCCATCGGCGAGAGCGCACGAGTGGACCTCGCCCGAGACGATGGCCGTGGTCTTGGGAAGCGCGCCGAACATGACCTCGACGAGCGTGCCGACGCACTGATGGTTCGGCGACGCGTGGTAGTCGTAGAAGATCGGCGCGGTGCACAGCGGATCCATCGCGTTCGCGCGGCCCAGCTCGTTGAACGCGGAGTGACCGAAGCACGCGATCTTGCCGTTGGTCTTCAGCGCGCACGTGTGTGGGCCGCCGGCGGCGACGCGCGCCACGTCGAAATTGCCGATGGCGCGCGGGGCCGTGCGATCGAGGTTGGCCGCCGCGGGAGGCTCCGCCTGCGCGCCGGAGAAGCGCTGGCCCCAGCAGAACAGGACGTCGCGCGTGCGGGCGCACGAGTGAAACGCGGCGAGCGAGATCTCCTCGAGGCCGTCGAACGGTAGCCCTGTCTCGTCGACGGCGATCTTGGTGGCCGCGGTCACGTCTTCGGCGAACGTCGCGGCGCCGGTCTTCCCGTTGCCGATCTGTCCGTGGTCGTTCGCGCCCCAGCAGTAGAGGCTGCGCGTCGGTCCGGCGATCGCGCACGTGTGGTCACCGTGGCCGACCAGCGGATCGGGATGCTCGCCCGAGCCGGTCGCAAGGGCGCGCACGACGACCGGGCCGGCGTCAGCATCGGCATCGAGGGCCGTGTCCGCGTCGCCATCGAGGCCTGCGTCTTCGATCGTCGCATCACGTCGCGGCTCGAGCGCGTCGCTCTCCGAGACCGCGTCCTCCTCGGGGGCGTCGACGGGGAAGTTGTCGCGAGGCAGCGCCTCGCGCGCGGGAC
>JAXDMI010000310.1:0-11071 GCA_034666145.1 Myxococcales bacterium
ATCGTCGGTGGGACGCGAGAGCGGAATCGCGTGATCAGGCGTCGTCAAGTAGACGCGCGGGTCGTCGTTGGCGGCCGAGCGCCCGTGACGGACCAGCGCGATCGTCGCGACATCCGTGTTCATCACCGTGGATCCTCGCAGACCCGTGGATCTCCGCAACATCGCGGATCATTTCGTGCTGCGGAGAGCGCTCCTCGGAGCTCCCCCCAAAGCGCCTGTCGAGGACCGTTCACGGGTCAGGCTTGACCCACATGCGGGTAACCGAAACATGGAGAAACGTGGCGCAAAACGTCCCACGAGCGCGAGCGTGCGAGGCATTCTGTACTAGGGTGAAACACAATGTCCGCTGCCTCGCTTTCACGGCTGCTTCGTAATCCAGGTCGACGTTCACCGCGGTACATCGGGCTGGTGACCGGGAGCGCCGCCCTGATGGCGCTCGCCACGGCGCGCTGCGCTCCGGATGCGCGCGAGCTCGGCGACGTGCGCGACTCGGACGAGGCAACGCTCGGTACGGCGACGTCCGCGCTGACCACGCCGACCGGCGCGAACCTCATCGTGCTGCCGCGTCCTCCGGCCCGCGTCTCCACGATCTTCACGGACACCTACGCGCCTCCGTTCGTCCAGGCGGGAACGGCGGTCACCGTCACGCCGAACACCGCGACGAAGTCCGAGGGCACGACGTCGCTCGGCGTCACGCTGCTGGCGGCGACGTCCGAGCTGCACTTCGCGATCGATCCCGCGCAGCAGACCTACGACGGCGTCTCGCAGACCGAGCTCTCCTTCTCGTTCAACCCGGGTGCGACGGTGAACGCCGGTCTGAGCACGCTGGCCATTGCCGTCGACGACGACGATCCCGCGACCGTTCCCGTCTACGTCACGCTGAAGCCGCTCCTCACGGCGGGCGCCCTCGTCGCGAACACCTGGTACTCGGCGACCATTCCGATGTCCTCGCTCAACCCGAGCAACAAGGCCATCCGTCGCGTCGTCTTCGCCAACAAGAGCGGCGCGAGCAACGTCTCGTTCCTCGTCGACAACGTCCGCCTCAGCTGGACCGACGCCGCGCCCACGACGCTTGCAGTCTACGCGGACGCCGCGCAGAACAGCTTCGCGGCGGGCGGTTGGTCGAGCACCTTCGCGAGCGATCCGTTCCGCACCACCGGCGCGAGCGCCGTGAAGGCGAGCTACACCGGCGCGTGGGGCGCGTTCACGCTCGTCTACGACTGGAACAAGCCGGCGTTCCCCGTCGGCACGTTCACCACCGTGCAGTTCGACATCTCGCCGGGCGCCACCGCGGTGCCGGCAGCGATGCCTTCGATGTACGTCGGTCTCGACAGCGATCCGCAGAAGGCGCTGCTCCCGTACATCCCCGGTGGCTTCAAGGCGAACACGTGGCACCGCGTCACGATCCTCTGCTCGGATCTCGTGTCGGCGCCCTATCGCTACGTCACGTTCAAGAACCAGTCGTTCACGACGTCGTATTCGTTCTACGTCGACAACGTCAGCTTCCAGACCGATCACGCACCGCCGCCGCTGCGCACCGCGCCGCCGCCGCCTCCTCCGCCGCCCGGGCCCACGCCGGACACGTTCCTCGCCGGCGAGGTCGACGTCGAGACCATCATCAAGACGAACGACGGCCTCTCGCGTCCGATCTCGCCGCTGCTCTACGGCCTCAACGGCGTGCTCGCGCAGGACAACTTCCCCGCCGACGTGCTGAAGGCGGCGACGCTCATCCGTCGCGGCGGCGATCGCGGCAACTCGTACAACTGGGAGACGAACATCTCCAACGGTTCGTACAACAACAACTTCACGAACGACGCGATGTACGCGCTGCAGCCCGGACCGGCCGCGCCCGACCTCAGCACCATCACGCAGAACCGCGCCGCCGGACGCGCCACGATGGTGCCGTTCGTCCTCAACGACTGGGTTGCGGGTCCGCAGGCGTCGAACATCCCGTATCTCACCGCGGGCTGGAACAAGGCCGCGTACTTCAATCGCGTCGGCCTCGTGAAGCCGACCGCGTTCGCCGCCACGCCGGATCTCAACGACGGCATGGTCTACACCGACGAGCACATGGCCTTCATGAAGGGCCAGTTCGCCGACGACCCGTACGCCTCGACCGCCGGCGCCGGTCGCGTTCTCGTCGGCATCGACAACGAGCCCGACCTCTATCATTGGAACTTCCCGATGCTCCAGGAGGGCTCCGGCGACGTGATCACGATGTCGAACGGGAGCACCAACGTGCCCGTCGGCAAGCGCGTCACGGCCGAGGAGTTCACCGCGCGCATGATCAAGTTCGCGGCGCGCGCGAAGACGATCTCGCCCGACGCGCACGTCATCGGCCCGAGCCATTACGGCTTCGACGGCTTCACCACGTGGCACCAGCTCGAGAACGCCCAGTTCCAGAACAAGGGCCACTGGTACATGGACGACTTCCTCGCCAGCGTGAAGGCGGAGAGCGAGCGCACCGGCGTGCGCCTCCTCGATACGTGGGATTTTCACTGGTATCCGCAGCCGGTCATCAACGGCACGTACGTCTCGGCGCTCGACAACAACCAGCGCGCGATGACCGCGGCGGAGATCGACGCGGTCGTCCAGGGCCCGCGCAGCTACTGGGACGATACGTACGACGAGGGCTCGTGGATCACCCAGAACATGGGCGGGCCCATCAACATCCTCAACCGCACCATCTCGCGACTCGCGACCGACTACCCCGGCACGAAGATCGGCGTCTCCGAGTACTACCCCGGTGGACGTAATCACATCGCGAGCGGCATCGCCGTCGTCGACACGCTCGGCGTCTTCCAGCGCATGGGCGTCAACGTCGCCGCGATGTGGCCGGTCGGTGGCAACGCCGGTCAGCAGTTCGCGTTCGGCGGCCTCAAGCTGGTTCGCAACGCGGACGGCGCCGGCCTCAAGTTCGCCGACACCGTCGTCACGGTGCAGCATCCCGAGCGCGCGCCTTCGTCGGTCTATGCCGGCGCGGACAGCTCGAAGCGCGTGACGGTCGTCGTCGTGAACAAGACGAACGCCATCCGCAAGTTCGGTCTCCGCGCGTACAACGACAGCCAGCTCACGAACGTCGCCGTCTATCGCATCGACGGGACGCACTCGACCCCGTACCTCGCGACCACCGACGCGCTCACGAAGAACAACGCCTACGCGTACGCCGCACCGGCGCTCAGCGCGACGATGCTCGTCTTCACCGCGCCGTGAGCGACGAAACCTGATTACGATGCCGCGCCATGGCCAAGCGCGCGGCATCGACGCCTCCGAAAGAGAGGCCCTATCACTGTCGGCTCTGCAACAAGGCGCTCGCCGAGGACGAGCTCGGCTACGTCTGCCGTCACGTCGCGCACGGCATGATGGTCACGCTGGTGCCAGACGCGTCGAGCGACGCAGCGCGCATCCCCGACACCGCGTGCACGGCCTGCGTCCTCGCGATGGAGCAGGGTAAGAAGGACGCCGCCGAGAGGGCCGACGTCCACGTCGTATGCGCGGGCTGCTACCGCGATTGTCGGAAGCGCAACATCGACGACTTCACCGCTGCCGATCGCGCGCAAGGCTACGTGCTCGCGCGGCGCACGCAGTACGAACGGCTCTCGCCGCCGGAGAAGCCGCTCGAGATCGGCGGGGTGTACGAGGGCCGCGTCTTCAAGCTCGGGTTCTCACCCATCCCGAGTCAGGATCCGATCTCGCTCGAGCGCATGTGGGTCCGCGTCACGTGCGTGCTCAAGGGCGGCGTGATCCATGGAGCGCTCGCGAACGATCCCGAGCTGTTCAAGCGGAAGACGCTGAAGGCCGACGACACCGTGGTGTTCTCGACGAAGCACGTGCTCGACGTCATCCCGGAGACGAAGAAGTCGGCGAAGGCGGCGGCGAAGAGCGCCGAGGAGGCGAAGCGAGCAGCCGCGGAACAGGCTCGAGCCGCCAAGGCAAAAGCAGCCAAAAAGGCCGCCAAAAGCGGCAAACTCGGCAAACGCGGAGAGAAGACCTCGGGGAAGAAGGCCCCGAAGAAGAAAGCGAAGACGGCCCCGAAGAAGAAAGCGAAGCGAAGCGGCTAGACCCCGACTGCTGCTACCCTCGAAGGGTCGTCATGGCCACGGCAGACACCTCAGCGAGGACGAAGGAGCTAAGGGACAGCGCGCAGCGGCTTCTCGGCCTCGATCACTTCTCCGCGCTCGGCGTCGCGCGCACCGCCAATCCCGACGAGGTGAAGAGGGCGTTCATCGAGGCGGTGAAGGCGTGGCATCCGGATCGCGTCCCGCCCGGCCTCGAAGAGCTGCGCCCTCTGTTCAGCAAGATCTTCGCGCGGCTCGAGCTCGCGCGCTCGACGCTGAGCGATCCGCAGCGACGTGCGAAGTACATCGAGGACCTCGCGAAGCCGACCGGCGGCGCGGCATCCGCGAGCGACATGACCGCGGCGGAGGCGACCCTCGAGTTCCGCAAGGCCGAGGCGCTCCTCAAGAAGCACGACGCCGCGCAGGCCGAGGTCCATCTACGCCGCGCCGTGCATCTCGCGCCGGGCAACGCCGAGTACCAGGTGCTGCTCGTGTGGCTTCAGGCCAAGCCCGACTCCACGATCGGTCGCCTGCGTGAGCTCGTCACCGATCTCGATCGCTTGCTCGATCGCGCTCCGCAGTCGGAGCGCGCGTACTTCTATCGCGCGCAGCTGAAGAAGCGTCTCGAGCTCACCAAGGAAGCGATGGCGGACTTCGCGCGCGCCGCGGAGCTCAATCCCAACAACGTCGACGCGGTTCGCGAAGTGCGCCTCCACAAGATGAGGCAAGAGAAGGCAGCGCCAGCTGCCGGCGCCACCGATGGCGAAGGCGTGGGCGGCTTCTTCCGCAAGCTGTTCAAGCGCTGAACGCGCTCGGCGCCGGAGCGCTCAGCGCGCGCGGCGACCGCGTCGCGGCGTCTCGGAGACGCAGCGCTCTGCGCAACGAACCACCTTGTGGCCCGGCAGCGTGACCGATGCGCTCGCTCCGCGACCGACATCGTCGAAGCACGAATTCGATCCGCCGTGACCGGGGTCGACGCCGAGCTCGGCGAGCGTGCCGTCCGGCGCGATGCGGAGGTTCACCGTGGCCGAGCCGTGGCGACGCCATTCCTCGGGCGCCACGCACTGGCGCATGCGGCCGATCACCGGCTCGAGCGCGGAGCGGAGCTGCGCGACCTCTTCGTTCGTGAGGGGGACGGCCTCGGAGCCGCGCGCCTCGTAGCAATGGAGCGGGCACGCATCGGTGGGCGGTGCGGAGGGCGTGCTGACCGCAGGCGCCGCCGCGGCCGTCGTGGTCTGCGCCGCAGCGGGCGTCACCGTCGCCGGCTCGCTGAAGTCGCTGCGCGCGTCGTCCGAGGTCGAGGCCTTGACGTTGGCTTCCACGTGACAGCCGGTGCCGAGGCCGGCGAGGCCGGTGACGACAGCGACGAACGCCAAGGAGTACGCGCGGGGAGCTTGCATGATTGGCCTCCGGTCGAGGTTATTCGAAGGTGGCGTCTCCCGCGAGCGCTATCCCGGCGGGGTCGACCAGCGCTTTTACGCGGCAGTGGGCGGCCTGCCCAACATGAGGGCGTCGCAGCGGCCCGCAAAGGAATAAGCTGCCGCGTATGCGTGATGCTTTCTGCCGTCGCTACACCAACCTCGACGAGGGCACCGCGCCCGCGGGCGACGACATCGGCTCGTATCTCGCGCGGCTCGCGTTCTACGAGGCAGCTTCGGTCGATGCGTTCGCGCTGCTCGCGCGCGAGCTCGGTGCGCATGGAGCGCCGGACGTGCTCGTGCGCTCGTGCAAGACGGCGCGTCGCGACGAGAGCCGTCATGTGCGCATGGCGACCAAGCTCGCGCGCCGTCATGGTGCGGTCATCGTGACACCGCCGGCGCTCGTCGAGGCACCGGCGCGCACGCTCGAGGAGATCGCGATCGAGAATGCCGTCGAGGGCTGCGTGCGCGAGGCCTTCAGCGTGCCCATTGCGACGTGGCAGGCCGAGCACGCACCGACCACGGGTCTTCGCGCCTTCTTCGCGGCCCTCGCCGAGGACGAGGCTCGCCACGCGACGCTCTCCGCGGGCATCGACGCGTGGTTGCGCTCACGTCTGTCGGCCACGGCCGCGCGTCGCGTCGACGTGGCGCGCAATCGCGGCATCGCTGCGCTCCAAGCATCGCTCTCGAGCGAGCCCATCGCCGGCCTGGGGTTGCCCAACGCGTCGCAAGCGCACGCGCTCTTCGCGACCTGGCTCGCCACCCATCATCCCCTCGCCGCCTGAAAGGCGTAGAGCTCGCCGCAGATGCAGCGTCGAACGTCGCTCCTGCATGCGGGCTCGATCGTCCTCTTCGGGACGACGGCGGTAGCGTGTGCGCCGCTCACCTGGCACGAGACCGCGACGGCGTCGGTCTCCGCGCGGACCATCACCGAGGAGCCGCCTCGCCTCGATCCGGCGCGTGACGTGCTCGACGTGAGCGTCGACACCAAGGGCGATCATGCGCTCGTTCGCGTATCGCGGGTCGTCGCGTGCACGTCGGAGGCGCACGAGCGCGTCACCGTCGAGAAGGTACGGCGCGGCGAGCCCGATCCCACGTTCATCGTGCTCGATCACGTCGCTTTGATTGGCGGCGCCCTCGTGGCGAGCGCCGGTGTCGGCCTCGCCGTGGGATGCATCGGCAAGTCGGGAGGCAGCTGCGATGCCGTCGTGCCGCTCATCGGCGGCGGGCTCGTCACCGAGGTGCTCGGGCTCACCGCGCTCGCCATCGACTCCGGCAAGCGCACCACCGAGCGCATTCCTCACGAAGAGGTGCGGAGCTTCGGCTTCGTCACCCGCGAGTGCGCGCGCACGCCTGTCGGTGGCGTCGAGGTGTCGCTCGTGCCCGATGCCGGACCAGCGGCAAGCGCTCGCACCGACGACGCCGGCAATGCCGACATCCCGCTCGGCGCGCAGGGCCCGCTCGACGTCGACGTGCGTCTCGACGGGCGCAGCGTGCGACGGATGCGTCTTCGCTGATCAGCTGGCGCGCAACGCCGGCGCCCCCGCGTCGGTGGCGGGCGTCGCGGGGGATGTCGTCGGAGGCGGCGCGGCTCGTCGCAACGTCCAGTCGGTGTTGTGCCGATGGACCTCGTCGGGATCGAGGACCACGCGGCGTCCGCAGCCCGACGTCGCGGCGATCGCCACGACCGCGAACGCCACGAGCATCACGCAGTGCCTGGAAACAAGCCTCATCGCGCGCCTCCTGGCGGCGCCGGCCGTTCGAGCAGTGCGAGCACCGAGATCAGCAAGTCGCGTGACATGTGCGTCGATGCGTCGTTGACCGACGCCTGGAACGACGCGTCGTTGCCGGCGGCGCTCGTCTCGGTGGCCTTCACGTAGAGCTCCTTGTCGGCGACCGCGCCGCTCGGCCACGTCGCTGTGAGCACGACGTGGATGTCCGTCTCGAGCTCGACGGTGAACGCCTCGGGCTTCGGTTCCGTGAAGAACTGGAGGAGCGTCCCTTCGATCCGCAGCGCGCTGCCGTGCGGCGCATCGTGCACGACGACGCCCACCGCGCGCAGATCGGAAGCCAGTCGACGCGCCACCCACGTGCTCGGGTCTTCCGCGCAGAGGACGTCTGCGGTGTCGCCGTTGTAGCCGTTCTTCTTCATCCCGCAGCGACCGCGGTCGCGGCGTGCATCGACGAACGGACCGACCAGCACCACCTCTCTACCGCCCGATGGCGGCGCCGGCTGGAGCAGCTTCGGCAGCGTGACGGTGGCCTGCGTATAGGCGCAGCCGCCGGTCGAGGACAGCAGCGCGAGACACGCGCACACGCCGCACACGCTAGCGAGCCGCGCCATGCGCGTCACGGTTCCGTAACGGGCGGCGGAGCGAGCGGCGCGATGGGCGTCGGTGCCGGCGTCGCGGGAGCAGGCGGAGGCGCGAGCGGCGCGGTCACGTCGCGGCCTTGCGCGTCGCCGCCGCGATCGACCTCCACGACGTGCGCGACGCCTGCGACGTACACGGCGCGATAGACCTTGTTCGCTTCGGCGACAAAGGCGACTGGCTCGACCGGATCGTTCGGACCGCCGTTCGACACGCCGATCTTGTGACGGCCGGGCAGGATCTCGATGTGGAGCCGCGAGTCGCTCTCCAGCGGAGCGCGGACGTCCTCGTCGTCGAGCGTGATGAGATGCACCGAGTCGCTGCCGTTGACGCGCAGCGTCGCGATGGTCTCGCGCGGACGCACGGGGCCCCCGTATTGCTGGACGATGAACGTCGGCCCCATGCAGGCCCAAAGGCACGCACCGAGAACCATCGCAAAAAGCCACATCACCGGCGAAACCCTTACCTGCCGTGAAGCCACGTTCGGAGGATACGCATGGCCGGCCCTGCCTGGCCAGCTACGCTGTTCGAGCCCCGATGAAGCTCCTTACCTCCTTTGCTCTAGCCACTCTCCTTACGCTCGCGCTCGCGCCGATCGCGTGTAGCGACAACGCGAATCCGGTGGCCCCCGGGTCGCCCGTCGACGGCGGTCCCGATCCCGATGCGAGCGAGACCGGCGTCGGCCCGATGCCGAAGCCCGAGCAGCCCCACCCGAGCGCGAACCCGCAGCCGAAGGTGACCGACTGCGCGCGCGCGCCGCTGACGCCGCCGGCATCGGGGACGTGCGGAGTGACGAAGGCCGGCACCGCCGGCAAGGTGCTGCAAGGCACGGTGCTCGCGCCCGACGAGCTGCTCCATCGCGGTGAGGTCTTGTTCGACGACACCGGCGCGATCCTGTGCGTCGCCTGCGATTGCAGCGCCGACCCCGCGTATGCCGCGGCGACCGTCGTGTCGTGTGCAAACGGCGTGATCTCGCCGGGCCTCATCAACCCGCACGAGCACATCACCTACCAGAACAACGCGCCCATCGCGCACGGCACGGACCGCTACGAGAACCGCAGCGACTGGCAAGGCGGACGCGGTCACACGCGCCTCGACTACAAGAGCGGCGCCAACCAGACCGTGCAGGCCTACGGCGAGCTGCGCTTCCTCATGAGCGGCACGACGACGATGGCCGGTGGTGGCGGCGTCGGCGGTCTCATCCGCAACATCGACACGTCGGCCGACGAGCTCGAAGGCTTGCCCGCGCAGCCGGCCAACTCCGACGTGTTCCCGCTCAGCACGCCGGGCATGAACCTCGCGATGGGCTGCAACTACTCACCGGGCCGTACCACCAACGCCGCCGTCTCGCAGCTCGCCAGCTATCTGCCGCACATCTCCGAGGGCATCGACGCGGAGGCGCACAACGAGTTCACGTGCACGAGCGCGCCGCCGTTCGATCTCGTCGAGCCGCAGACCGCCATCATCCACGGCGTCGCGCTGAACGCCGTCGATGCCGACGTCATTCGAATGAGCATGTCGAAGGTGGTCTGGTCGCCGCGCTCCAACGTCGACCTCTACGGAAATACCGCCGCCGTCTCGATGCTCGACCTGGTGGGCGTGAACATCGCGCTCGGCACCGACTGGGTGCCTTCCGGCTCGATGAACATGCTGCGCGAGCTCGCTTGTGCCGATTCGCTGAATACCAATTACTTCGACAAGCATTTCACCGATGCCGATCTCTGGCGAATGGCCACTTCGAATGCGGCATTCGCCATCGGCGCCAGTCATGCAGTCGGCTTGTTGAAGAAGGGATATCTCGCCGATATCGCCATCTACGACGGGTCGACCAACAAGGATTATCGCGCGGTCATCGCGGGCGGCGTCGAGGACGTGGCGCTCGTCTTGCGCGGCGGTCGGATCATGTACGGCGACGACGCGCTCGTGAGCGACGCGGCGCTGGGCGGCGGCACGGGCTGCGATGCATTCGCCGGCGACGTCTGCGGCAAGCCGAAGAAGGCGTGCATCGACACGCGCATCGCCGCGAAGCCCGACCTCGCTGCGCTGCGCACCGCGGGCGAGGTCTACTATCCCCTCTTCTTCTGCAAGGGCACGCCGCCCACCAACGAGCCTTCCTGCGTGCCGTCGCGTGGCGCGGTGGTGAAGGGCTCGAGCATCTACACCGGCGCGATCACGCCTGACGACAAGGACGGCGACGGCATTCCCAACGACCAGGACAACTGCCCGGCCATCTTCAACCCGATCCGTCCCATGGATGTCGGGCTGCAGGCCGACACCGATGCCGACGGCATCGGCGATGCGTGCGACATCTGCCCGGAGGACGCGACGCAGATGTGCAAGCGCGCCACCGGCGGCGACTTCGACGCCGACGGGATTCCGAACGGCACCGACAACTGCCCGGAGGTCGCGAATCCCAGCCAGGCCGATGCCGACGGCGACGGCACCGGCGACGCATGCGATTCGTGCGCGGTCGCGAATCCCGGCGCCACGCCGTGTCCGCTCACCATCTCCACGATCCGGAATCCGGCGGCCGCGGGGCATCCGAAGAGCGGCACGGTCGTGAAGACGCAGGGCTACATCGTGTCGCGCAAGACGAGCGACGGCTATTACATCCAGGAGGCACCCACAGGCGGTCCCTACCAGGGCATCAACATCAAGGCCGACGCGCTCACGCTCACCGCTGCGCTGGGTCCGCAGCTCGGTCAGCAGATCACGGTGGTCGGCGTCTACGACGAGATCTTCAGCGTCGCGCAGATCACCGCCGCGACCATCACGTTGCTCGACCCCACGGTCGCCGTCATCGTGCCGCTCGTCGTCACCGCCGATCAGATCAACAACACAGCGGGCATGGCGGCGGAGCCGTTCGAGAGCCTGCTCGTGCAGATCGACGGGCCCATCACCATCACCAACGACAATCCCGACACCGGTCCGTTCTTCGAGATCGAGGTCAACGGAAAGATCCGGCTCGACGACGCGATCTTCCCTCGCTACGGCACGCCCGCGACGTGCACGCCGATGCCCTGCCCGTACCCGGCGGTAGGCTTCACGAACGGCACCGTGTTCCCGAAGGTGGTGGGAATCCTCGGCTACTCGTTCAGCAACCGAAAGATCTACCCCCGTTTCATCGCTGATCTGAAGTAACGCGGGGAAATCCGTCATAACGGACGTTCTGCTTGACGGGCTTCGTGGGAGGGGGCATCGTAGGCACGTCTCCGAAAGGAGGCCG
>JAXDMI010000311.1:0-4296 GCA_034666145.1 Myxococcales bacterium
CCCACTCGTGCTATGTGAGCTGGGTGTTGGGGCTATCGCGGTTGAGGACGATGGGGGAGCGATCGTCGTCGTTGGCGCGGAGCGCGCGATGGTCATCGAGGATCTCGCGCCACGTTCGCGGAACCGAGACGTCGAACAGGAGCACAGTCGGCAGCGGGTCCGCGAGGTACGGCGCGAGGACGCGAATGTGCGGCGCACCGATCGTCGGGAAACCGTCACGTTCGAGCAGCGAGCACGTCGCGGCTCTCCGCGCGTCGTTGTCGTCGAGGACGAGCACTCGTCGACCTTCCTCGGACCGCTCGAACATGTTGCTTCTCCTCGGCTAATTGGGGGCTCGGTATCGCCGTCACCATCCGCGTCCGGATAGGGCTGCGAGCGTGCCTCTGCGATCCAAGTGCATGGTTCCATTCCGGGTCTCGACTGCACATCCTTCCTAGGGACGATGGCCTGCGGGGGTAGACATTTTGCCGCACCTCGGGAAACCACGAAACTGCTCAGGGATTCGGAGCACCTCCGTGCGGGGTCCGCTCGGGACCCCCCGTTGCGCACACCACCTCCGATTTGTCGCGTTGCGATACCGCTCCGCGGCGGGCCATGGTCAGCGTCGTGCCGTCGCACGCGCGCGGTGTCCGGGAGGGTTTGATGAGCAGTAACGATGACGACAAACGCGCAGGAGATCTCCGCGCAGCACTCGAGCGACCCATCTTCAACCGCGCACTCGGCAAGGAGGTCGGGACCGGCGTGCTCGACTACGAGGTCTATCTCAAGACCAACGCGCTCTACGCACTGCAGACGCGCTCCACCGAGCTCACCGTCCCCGAAGAGCATCTCTTCCAGGTCATGCATCAGTCGCAGGAGCTGTGGCTGAAGGAGATCGCGTTCGAAGTGATCGGTGTCATCGATGCGCTCGACGACCGGCGCATCCACGAAGCGTGCGGCCTGCTCGATCGCATCGTGGTGATTCAGCAGTGCCTCGGGAACGAGATCCGAATCCTGCAGACGCTCACGCCCGACACGTTCCAGGAGATCCGTCGCAACCTCGGCAACGGAAGCGGTCTCGAGTCACCGGGCTACAACCGTGTGCTGGTGGCGGCCGAAGCGGCGGAGCGCTCTTTCGACGCGCTGATCGAGCGCGCGGGCATTTCGCTGCTGGAGCTCTATCGCGAAGGCGCAGCGAGGGACGAGAAGCGCGACGGCCTCAAGCGCGTCGCCGAGCTCCTCGTCGATTGGGACGAGGCGTTCCAGGCCTGGCTCGTCGCGCATTTCATGCTCGTGCGCCGGACCATCGGCGTTCATCGCAAGGTGCGCGCGCTCGACGGCTTTCCGACGCAGGCGCTCGCGCCGCGGATGACGAAGCCGCTCTTCGCGAAGCTCTGGGACGTGCGCGTCGAGCTCACGCAGAGCTGGGAGCGCGACGGGGGTCATGCCCCGGGAGCGGCGCGCGCGAACGGCGAGACCGACGCGCCGGTCGGCGCCCCGCCGCCGACGCCGCGTGCGACGGAGCGGCCGCCACTGCGCGTGACCGATCGGCCGTCGGCGCCGGGCCCGGTATCCGAGCCGTGACGCCCGAGGCGGCGCGCGCCGAGTTCCCACTGCTCTCGGCGTGTGTGTACCTGAACAGCAACTCGACGGGCGCGTTCCCGCGCGCAGGTCGGGAGGCCGCGGAGCGCTACTACGACGTGGTTGCGCGCTGGCGCGACGAAGCGTGGGAAGGCTTCCTCGGGTCGATGCGGGACCATGCCGACGACGTCGCGGCGCTCATCGGTGCGCCGCCGGGGAGCGTCACGCTCGACACGAGCGTCTCCAATCTCCTGGGGCGCTTTCTCTCGTGTTTCGACTACCGCGAGCGACCGCGCGTGGTGACGAGCGACCTCGAGTTCCCGAACGTCGAGCTGATGCTCGCCGCGTTCCGTCGCTACGGCTGCGAGCCGTTCGTCGTGCGCTCGGAGGACGGTGTCGCCATCGACGCCGAGGCCATCGCCGACACCATCGACGAGCGCACGCAGGTGGTGATCGTCTCGCATGCGACGTTCGCCTCGAGCGCGCTGACGGATCTCGGGCCCATCGTCCGCCGTGCGAAGCAGATGGGCACGCTCGTCGTCGTCGACGCGTACCAGAGCCTGGGTGTCGTCCCGTTCGACGTGAACGCCCTCGACGTCGACGTCGTACTGGGCGGCTCGCACAAGTGGCTCTGCGGAGCCATCGACAGCGCGTTCTGCTACGTGCGACCTTCGCTGATGCGGCACCTCGAGCCGGCGGCGACGGGGTGGATGGCGGCGCGCGATCCGCTCGCGTTCACGCGCGGGCAAGGCCTCGCCGACGACGCGCGACGCATGAATGCCGGCACGCCCGCTCCCCTGCCCTCGCTGACGTCCCGCGAGGGACTTCGCATCGTGCGCGCGGTGGGCGTCGAGAGAGCACGCGCGCTGTCCGTGGCACGCACCACGCGCATCATCGAGCGCGCCGATGCCGCCGGCATCACCGTAGCCACACCGCGCGACGCGCATGCCCGCGGTGGCGTCGTGAACCTGAAGCTGCCGCGCGGCGCAGAGGTCGTGGCAGCGCTCGGCAAAGAAGGCTTCATCTGCAGCCATCGCGACGGCGCGCGGATCGCTCCGCATTTCTACAACACGGATGACGAGATCGAGCGGTTCATGGACGCCCTCGTCGCCGCGGTCGGTCGATCGTGACCGCACGCGCGCTGCTCAGCCTGCTCTTCAATGCGAGCAAGGGCCTCGACGTCGTCACGACCGCGCTCGACCTCGGTGTCCTGCAGGTGCTCGACGCAGGACCGGTGACGTTGCGTGAGCTCTCGGAGCGCACCGGCGCGAAGCCCAATCGCATGTACAAGTTCCTCGATTGTCTCGAGAGCATGGGCCTCGTCGAGCGAAGGCAGGAGACCGACGACCGTCTCGACGCGATCTATCGATCCTCGGAGCCGCTCACCGAGGCGGCGAGCGCGGTGCTCGGCGCGACGTCGATCGAGCGGGATCGCGACCGCTACGACTGGCGCACCATCCATGCTCAGCTGCCCGCGGTGTTGCGCGCGGAGCGCTCCATCGAGAGCTTCGATTGGCCGCCGAAGACGCCGGACCAGGTCCGGAGCTTCGAAGCGAGCATGGCGGCGGGCTGTCCGCCGATCCTCGAGAGCTTCCTGGCAGCGCGCACGGAGATCTTCGGCGCCGGACAGCCGCTTCGCTGGCTCGACGTCGGTGGCGGCGACGGCACGCTCGCGCTCGGCGTTCTCGATGCCGTCTCCGACGTGACCGCCGACGTGTTCAACCTGCCGAGCACGAGCGACCTCGTCGCGGAGCGTGCCCGATCCTCGCCGCATGCTTCGCGGCTGCGCCTGGTTCCGGGCGACTTCTTCGCCGACGAGCTCCCAGGTGGCTACGACGTGGTGTCGTTCGTGCGCGTGCTGCACGACTGGGACGAACGCGCGGCGCGAGCGCTGCTGGCGAAGGGCGCACGTGCGCTGGCGCCCGGCGGAAAGCTCGTCGTTTGCGAAGAGTTCCGCACGCGCGAGCGTCTCGCGGTGCAGTTCTTCTGGACGTATTTCCTCATGGGCGTCGACGCCTGCGAGAGCCGCTTGCGCGACGTGGACTTCTATCTCCGCGAGCTCTCGGCGCTCGGCTTCGCGAAGACGACGGTCGTTCCCGGTGCGTTCGATCTCGTCGTCGCGCGTCGGGGAGATTCGCTTCCGCCGCCTACCAGGTGACGTCGAAGTCGATGCGGCGGCGCTCGTCGATGGTGACGTCGAGGCGCGGCTCTTCGTCGTAGGTCTGCACGATGCCTTCGACGAGTCCGAGCGCCTGCTCCGAGGCGCCGTGGAAGCGCGGGAACGTCACGGCGACGTGGCGCTCGCCGAGCTTCTTCGCGGTGCATTCCGAGGCGCGCGCCACCATCTTGAACAGATCGGGGAAACGGAGCAGCGTCGCAGCGGGATCGCGTAAGAGCGAGAATGCCACCTTGCCGAGCGTGGAGCCGGAGAAGACCTCGATCTCGCCCCTGGCGAGGAGTCGGAACGCTTCGCGCGTGGAGCCCGGAAAGCGCGCCCGTGCAACGCGCTCGAAGACGCGGACGTAGTCGCGGAGTGGATAGTCGGCGAACGCGTGATAGCGCCCGTGCTTTGCCGGCTCGGCGAGTGACGGCAGCAGCTCCTCCCACTCGGCGCCGAGCGCGGCGATATAGCGCGTGAAGAACATCCCCTTCGTCGTGAAGTCGGGCGGAATGTTCGCGAGCGTCATCTCGAGATCGACGTCGCCCTGGAGGGGCACGGTGGCGATGGTGGTGAAG
>JAXDMI010000312.1:0-13166 GCA_034666145.1 Myxococcales bacterium
GATTCCCGCGCCCGCTCGAGAGAGAGCTCAAGCAGACGCGACGACGCGGACGCGGACGAGGACGAGGGCGCGGACGCGAGGACGCGGGCGCAGAGACGAGGACGAGCGGGCGCGGAAGCGCAGGCGAGGACGAGGACGAGGACGAGGACGAGGATCGTGCGGGCGCGGAAGACCTCGACCTCGCGCTCGCCGGCTCGCGCTCGCCGTCGTCGCCGCTCGCCGTCGTCGCGGTTTGCTCGTCCCCACCCACTCGGACCTCGTCCGTGTTCGCGTTCGCGGTTCGCGTTCGCGTTCGTGTCCGCGTCCGCGTTCCGCGTTTCGCGTCTTCGCGTTTCGCGTCTCCGCGTTTCGCGTCCGCGTTCGCGTTCCGCATCCGCATCCGCATCCGCATCCGCATCCGCATCCGCATTTCGCGTCCGCATCCGCATCCGCATCCGCGTTTCGCGTCCGCGTCCGCGTTCGCCTCCGCCTCCGCCTCCGCGTTTCGCGTCCGCCTCCGCGTTTCGCGTTCGCGTCCACGTCCGCGTCCGCGTCCGCGTTCGCCTCCGCGGCGTTCGCGTTCACAAGCTCGCGCTCACGCCCTGCGTTCGCGCTCGCTCACTTCCAGAGCGCGCGCGGCACCTCGCCGACGTGGAGCCATCCGAGGCCGACGGTCGACCATCCCTTGCGGAGGAGCCACGTCCACGCGCGCTCTCCCGCATCCGGTTCTGGAGGCACGGGCTCGCGTCGATGCATCCAGCCGTGAAACCACGGCGCCGACGAGCACGGATCGATGAGGCCCACCTCCCACTCGCCGTGTTTCAGGTGATTGTTGAGAACGTAGACCAAGCAGCTCCGCACCTCGCTCGGTGTCGTGAGCTCGCGACGGTGATACGAGTCTCCCCATACCTTGCCGCGCCTGCGCGCCATCACGCGATGGTTGACGAGCATCGCGACGCGCACCGCAAAGCTCTTCATGCCGTTGGTCAATCGAAGCGCGTCGTCTGCTTCAACCAGCATGTGCAAGTGATCGTTCTGGATCGAGTAATGGACGATGCGAAAGCCGTCGCGCCGCGTGGCGCGGATCGCCTCGCGCAGCAACCCATGGAGTCGCTCGACGCGGAAGCTCGGTAGGCCCTTCGCGCGGCGCATCGTGACGTGGACCGGGTTGTCGTAGTGATGCGCGGGCCGCTTGCGGTGACGGACCTTGGGCCGATGCCCTTCCTTACGCCCCGACCCCGGTCGCGGCCCGCCGAGCGTCTTCGCATCCGCGAACGTGAGCTGCTCGCCCTTCGCGGGCAGCGGCACCCGCCGCTTCGGCGGCCGCGCCCGCGAGTCCCCCGGCCGAGGCCCGCCGCGGCGCGACCGAACGGGACGCGCGCGCCGCGCCCTCGCGATCGCGGGGTCTACCCCCCAAATCTCCTGCCGAATATTCATCCGCTGGTAGGGGCAATACTAATTTCGACCGCTAGAAAAGCAAGCGGTGCGCAAGAAAAACACGATCAAATCGAACGAACGTCCGCGTTCCACTCCCGCCTCCCGCCTCCCGCCTTCCCGCCTCCCGCCTCCCCCTCGTTCTTCCCCGCCTGGCGCTTCCTCGGCCAGCGCGAACGCGAAGGGGCGCGCGAACGCGAACGCGAATGCGAACGCGATCAGAAGCGAACGTGGAGGCGAAGGCGCTCACGCGCGAATGCGAACGCGAACGCGGTGGCGGAGGCGGAGGCGGACGCGGAGCGCGGACGCGGAGCGCGGAGGCGGAGGCGGACGCGGAGCGCGGAGCGCGGAGGCGGACGCGAAGGCGGAGGCGGACGCGAAGGCGGACGCGGAGCGCGGAGGCGGACGCGGAGCGCGGAGGCGGAGGCGAAGGCGGAGGCGAAGGCGGACGCGGAGCGCTCTCGCTCTCGCTCTCGCTCTCGCTCTCCCCTTTCGGCCCAGCCTCTGCCGCGTCTACGTGTGCGCGCTTCCGCCTGCACCCTGCGCCTCTCCGCGCTCGCGTCCCGCCTGCGCGCTCGCATCTCCGCCGCTTCGGCCGCCGCCGTTCCCGACGATCGCTCCCAACGCCGGCGACTTCGGGCCGCCGGAGAGCCCCGGCGTCCCAAAGGTGCCCTCGCGAGAACGAGAAGCTGCGCCGGCGGCGGGCCTCGTTACGCGGCGGCGCCCGCCGGCGCGGCAGCCCCAGACACCAGCGCGACAAACCGGGTGTTGGCGTTCACGAAGTGCGGGCCAGGGTACGACAGATTCCCCCCAAACATGACTCCGCACCGACCGAGGCTCAGAACGTGCCGAGGCTCAGAACGTGCCGAGGACCATCACGCCCGTGTTGCCTGGGCCCGCGGTCGGGACCACGCGCGTCGTGCGCTTCGGCGGCGTCGTCGTGGCCGTCTTGTTCGGTTCGGTCGAGCCCGGATCGGAGAAAAAGAGATACGCGCCGAGGCCGAGCATCACCGCGCCGCCCGCGCCGAGCCCGATCGCGAGGCCCGACGCCGTCTTCGACTCGCGATCGATGCGCACGCATTCTTGATCGCCCGTGTCACGGCACTGGCGTCCCTGCGGGTCCTTCGCGATCGTCGCCGCGTACGCCTTGCCGTCGCTCTGCAGGCCGAGGTAGTGCACGAGCTCGTACACCGCGATGCCGCCGAGAACGGCGCCGACGCCCATCGACACGCCGCCGATGATCTTCCGCGTCTTCGTCTTGCTTGCTTCGCTCGGGGGCTCCGCGACCGGCGCCGCTGTCAGCTCCACCACCGTCTCGCGGCCCGCCGTCACCAGCACGTTGCGCTTCACCGGCTCGCCGCCCGTGCCCGTCACCTCGATGGAGTGACCGCCCGCCGCCAGCTCGATGCGCGCGGTGCCGTTCGCAAGCGGGATGCGCTTTTCGCCGTCGACCACCACTTCGCCCGTTTGCTCGGGCGCGCGCACGATCACCACGCCCACCGCCGTGCCGCCGAGACGCTCCACGATGCGCGCCGCGATCTTGCGGAGCGTGTCGTCGTTCGAGTCCTTCAGGTTGTCGGCGTACGACTCCTTCAGGACCGTGTCGGCTTTGCCCTTTTGGTAGAGATGGATCTCGGCCGTCACTTGGCCCTGCGCCGGGCCCTTCGTGACGAAGCCGAAGATGTAGCGCTCCGCTTTGATCTGCTCGCCGATCTTCTGCTGACACTCCGGCGGCGGCCGCGTCGGGCACTTCATCGCCGCGGTCAGCATGCCGAGCGACTGCGTCGTCTCGATCAGCGACCAGCCCTGCGCTGCACGGATGCGCGAGCGCACTGCGCCCGTGATCGCGTCGGCTTGCTCCTCGGAGTCCTCCGAGTCGAACGCGAGCACCGCGACCGGCACGGTATGCGCGCCCGGCTGATCCGCCCGCGCCAGGCGCGGCAGCGCCACCACGGCCAGTACCGACAGCAGCAGGAAGCGTGAAACGACCCGGTATGCGTGGCGAACCATCACGACGCGAGCGTAACGCGCTTCGGGACAAAGGAGGGTAGTCTCGGAAGCGATCCGATGCGCATCACCGGCGGCCGCTGGCGGTCCCGCGCCCTCGACGCCCCACGTGGGATGGCCACACGGCCTACCTCCGATCGCGTCCGCGAGGCCCTCTTCTCCATGCTCGTCTCCGATGGTCTCATCGGAGGATCGGGTGACGACGACGACGAGCACGGCCCGCGCGTCCTCGATCTCTACGCCGGCACCGGCGCCCTCGCCTTCGAGGCCCTCTCGCGCGGCGCCTCCGCGGCCGTCCTCGTCGAGCATGCGCGCGATGCCGTCGCCGCCATCCGCAAGAACGCCCGCGCCCTCGGGATCGGCAGCGAGCTCCTCCTCTTCGATACGAAGGTCGACCGCGCCCTCCTCAAGATCGAGGGGCCCTTCGGGATCGTCTTCCTCGATCCGCCCTACGCCGACGTACCCACGCCCAGCTTCGGCGCCGTGCTCGCCAAGGCCGCAGCGCTCCTCTGCCCCGATGGGGCGCTCGTTCTCGAGCACGCGTCCCCCGACGAGCCGCCCGCGGTCCCAGGCCTCACGCTGGATCGCACCCGTCGCTACGGGGATACCAGCGTAAGTCTCTACCGCGCGCCCCAAATCCCGGCCTCTTCGACGTGATGCGTCGACGTGCTTTGTGCACGTAGAAAGTCCCGTATACTCGCGCTCGGTTTCTCGACACGCTCGCCGACAGGTTCCCCCCACGAATGGCTCCGAAAGCTCCTACCCCGTCGATGAGGGCCCCCGCAGGGGTGCCTCCGAGCGGAAACGGGAAGTTCATCGCACTCGCAGTGCTGCTGCTCGGCGTCATCGGCGCCGTCATCGCGTGGCGGTCCTGTCAGAAACCGGCGGAGCCCACCGTCCTCGTCGTGCCGGACGCAGGCCCTCCGCCGCGTCCGTCGAAGACCGTCGATGACGACATCCCGCCGCCGGTCGCCGTAGAGGACGCAGGCACCGACGCCGGCAAGAAGACCACCGTGGTCTTCACCGGCAATCAGTGCGACGCGAAGAAATGCGGAGGGGCGAGCACCTCCGAGGTCGAGACCGCGCTCTCGTTCCGCGCGAAGCAGGCGCATCGCTGCTACGACAACGCGCTCGCGCAGGATCCGACGCTGCGCGGCAAGGTCTCCATCGCCGTGCGCATCGGCTCGAACGGCCAGGCGTGCTCGGCCGGCGTCGCGAGCAACGAGCTCGCGTCCGCGCCGTCCGTCGCGAACTGCGTAGCCGGTTATTTCCGCGGTCAGGCTTTCCCGTCGCCCAAGGGCGGCTGCGTCGACGTCAACATCCCGATCAACTTCGTCCCGAGGCAGTAGCCATGCGCGGCTCGCCCATGCGACGGCGGCCCATGCGACGGCGGCAAGCGGGCCTCGCTGCCGCCGGCATCGTGCTGCTGCTGCAGGGCGTGTACGTCGCAGGCTGTGTCGACGGCACCACGCCCGATTGCTCGGACGCGTCGACGCACTGCGGTCCCGACATCGATGCCACGAGCGAGCGCTTCGAGGCTGCGCTTCCCGAAGCGGCGCCGCCCGTCGACGCACCGATCGACAGCGCCGACGCAGCGCAGCCGGACGCCGATCTCGACGCCGGCGACGAGGGCTAGACGATGCGCGCAGCGGCTGTACCCGCGCTCCTGCTGGTCGTCGCGGGCGGTATCGGAGGATGCGGCGAGACGAGGCGGCCGATCGGCGACGAGTGTCTCCGCAGCGATGATTGCCTCTCGGGCGTGTGCTCCGACAAGACGTGCGTCGCCGCTCCGACGCTCGTGACCGGCGCCGGCCCGCCGCCCGGCGACGAGGTCCCGCGCGTGCCCATCGTGGACGGTGGGGCGAGCGGAGGTCCTACCGACGCGGCGTCCGGGGGCGGATGACGCTCCGGGAGCACGGCGTTCTCCTCACCGTCGCGTACGACGGCACTGCGTTCTCGGGCTGGGCGACGCAGAAGGAAACGCGGACCGTCGAGGAGACCCTGCGCGGCGCGATCGTCGCGCTCGATCCACGTGCGAGCAGCCCGCGCGGCTGCAGTCGCACCGACGCGGGCGTGCATGCCGAGGGACAGCTTGCCGCGTTCGATGCGTCACTCGGCATGCCGCCGCGCGGCTGGGTGCTCCAGCTCAATCAGAACTTGCCGGATGACGTATGCGTGCGTGCGGCGCGCGCCGTGACGGTGTCCTACAATCCTCGCTTCACGAGCCGGAAGAAGCGCTATCGCTATCTCCTCGTTCGCGACAAGGTTCCGGATCCGATCCTTCGCAATCGCGCCTGGCGCGTCGGCTTCGACATGGACATGGACAAGATGGTGCGAGAAGCGCGAGCAATCGTCGGAACGCACGATTTTGCGGCGTTTCGTTCGGCGCGTGACGTGCGCGAGGTGACGGTCCGCACCATCAGCTCCGTCGAAGTGACGCCGCTCGCCTACGATCCGCGCCTCTGGTCGATCACCATCGAAGGCAACTCGTTCCTCTACAACATGGTGCGCATCCTCGTGGGCACGCTCGTCGACGTCGCACGTGACGTCCTGCCCGAGGGCACCATTGCCACTGCGCTCCAAGCGACCGAGCGCGCCGTCGCGGGACAGACGGCGCCCGCGCACGGCCTCACGCTGCAGCACATCGACGTGTCCTTGCCGGACGACGCGGGGGTTCCATGGCCGCCGTGAGGCAGACACACGCCATCGCGGTCCGCGCCGCGAATCCCGACGAGGGTCGCACCATCGCCGGCCTGTGGCGCGAGCTATGGGACGCGCACGAGGCGTGGGGCGGCTATGCCGGCACGCGCGACGCGCGCGTCTACGATCAGCTCGCGCATCGCCTCTCCGAGGACGCGCGCGTTCGTGGCGGTCAGCCGATCCTCGGCCGTCACATCCATCTCGTCGCGTCCGGCGACAACGGCGTCATCGGTCAGGTCGAAGGTTGGTTCGAACGCCACGGCGTCGACGACTCGACGCCGTTCACGTGCGAGGTGCGATCGCTCATCGTGTCGTCGCGTGCGCGCGAGCACGGTGCGGGCCGCGCGCTCCTCGAGGGCCTCGCCGGTGTCGCGCGCCAGCTCAGTCGCGGCGCGCCGGTGGTGCTCGCCGCCGAGGTGCTCGAGCCGAACCCCGCGCACGCGTTCTATGGCAACGTCGGGTACACGCCGGTGTCGTGGACGGGTCGCGTTCAGACCGAGGGCGCGCCCGATCCTTCGCCGTACGATCCATACGCGGCGCGCGTGGCGACGCCCAACGACGCGCTGCCCATCGCGCTGCTCGATCCCGCGCTCGCAGCGCGCCGTCGCTCGCAAGGCGACATCCGCTTCGATCGTCCGCGCGCCGTCGATGCCACGTTCGTGGGCGCGCTCGCCGCGCATCTCGCGAGGCCGGCGGCATCGGATCAGAACGAGC
Organism: Myxococcales bacterium; assembly: GCA_034666145.1. Classification (GTDB taxonomy): domain Bacteria; phylum Myxococcota_A; class Polyangia; order Polyangiales; family Polyangiaceae; genus Labilithrix. The sequence continues at coordinate 6,835 of JAXDMI010000312.1, forward strand.
TCGTCGCCGTCGATCACGGCGGTATGGTGCGCGCCAGCGCGAGCCTCACCGTGATGTCGCTCGATCCGCCCTTTTTGCCGGCACGCCGTGGCCTGCTCGGTCGCTTTGCCGTCGACCCCGCGCTCGATCCGCGCCCGCTCATCGGCACGCTCGTCCGGCTCGGACGCAAGCTCGCGTTCCTCCGCGGCGCCGCGACGCTGGAGCTGACCGATCTCGATCCGCCGGGCGGCGCGCTCTACGAAGGCGCGATGCAGGTAGGCGCCGGCCCGTGGTCGCGCATCGTCGAACGCTTCGCCTGAGAGCGTGCGAGCGACGCCCGTGCCGCCCGAGCCGCTTCTGCTTTCCGGCTAGAGCGCGGCGGCGGTGGTGGTGGCGGTGGTCGGTCCGTTGCAGCGATACGCGGTGCCGGTGATGGTCGCGGTGGTGGTCGTGCCGTCGCCATTACCGAGTTGGGGCGGATCGTGCTGCACGTAGTTCGCGCCGATCTTCGCCGCCTGGTTGCGGAGGTCGTTCATCGCGTATTCCACGAGGTCGTCGTTGGCGATCCACTTTCCGCCGAACGTGCCGCCGCCCTTGCCCACGATGTACTTGAGCGAGACGCAGTCGGCAGGCGGAGCATTCCGTGTCGCGGCGACATGCGCTCCCTGCGGAGAGAGCGCCGACGTCGCGCAACCAGCGCTCGACAGGGCAAGGAAGACGACGAAGCCGGAAAGAAGGGCCCGGACGGGCATACTCGAGTGCATGCCGAGTGCGGGTGCAACGAGCGTTCCGCCGTGAAACATGGGCATTCCTGAGTCGCGCGCCGTTCGGCAACCGCGGCTGTGTTCGGCCGGTCACAGGCGTCACCGTGAACGTGGAGCATCGGTCCACGCTGTCTTTTCCGGCAGGCGATCGCTTTGCTACGGTTCGTTCATGCCGGTCTTCGCTTCCGTTCGAGCTGGTCGTCCTGTCCGCCGCGCCATCAGCGTACTCGCTGGCGTCCTCGCGATGACGGCCTTCGCGCCTTCCGCCGCGTTCGCGCAGGCCACGCCCGGCGACAAGCCGCCGCCGCCCGCCGCGCCCGGCGCCGTCGCCGAGGCACGCAAGCTCTCCGACGCGTTCGTGTCCGTCGCCGAGAAGGTGAGCCCGAGCGTCGTGCAGATCGACGTGACCGCGCGCGACGAGAGCGCCGATCAGATCACGCGCTTCTTCGGCAAGAACCAGGACTCGCCGATCGCGCGAGGCACCGGCTCCGGCGTCATCTTCACCGCCGACGGCGCCATCCTCACCAACAACCACGTCATCGATCACGCGCTCTCCATCAACGTGCGCCTTCGTGACGGTCGCTTCCTGCCGGCGAAGCTCCTCGGACGCGATCCCGCCACGGACCTCGCGCTCATCAAGATCGACGCGACCGGCCTCACCGCTGCCAAGTTCGCCGACTCCGACAACGCGCGCGTCGGCGAATGGACGGTCGCCATCGGTTCGCCGTTCGGCCTCGGCTACACGGTCACCACCGGCGTGCTCAGCGCGAAGGGCCGCGGTGGTCTCGGCATGAACCAGATCGAGGACTACCTCCAGACCGACGCCAGCATCAACCCCGGCAACTCCGGCGGCCCGCTCTGCGATCTCGACGGACGCGTGCTCGGCATCAACACCATGATCGTCGGTCGCGGCACCGGCATCGGCTTCTCGGTCCCCTCGAACCTCGCGCGTCGCGCCGCCGAGCAGATCCTCAAGACCGGCCACGTGCAGCGCTCGTGGATCGGCGTCGGCATCCAGGACCTCACCCCCGAGCTCGCCACGGCCATGAAGGTCGATCCGCGCGCCGGCGTCCTCGTCAATTCCATCAACGACGGCGGCCCCGCCGCGAAGGCCAACATCAAGGCCGGCGACATCATCGGCGCCGTCGCCGGCAAGAAGGTCATCGACGGACGCGAGCTCGTTCGCGAGGTGATCGCGCACGAGGTGGGGCAGACCATCCAGCTCGAGATCCTCCGAGACGGCAAGAAATACGGCACCAACATGACGCTCACTGCGCGTCCCGAAGCCGCCGTCCCGCCGCTTCCCGTCCAGCAGCAAGGCGTTCCGCAAGCCGGTCTCGGCCTCAGCGTTCGTGACCTCACTCCGCAGCAGTCCTCGTCGCTCGGCCTGAGCGCGAAGCCGCTCCCGATCATCACGAGCATCGCGCCGGGCTCTGCCGCCGATCGCGCCGGCCTCAAGCCCGGCGACGTCATCGTCGAGGTCGACGGCATCCAGGAGCCGAATTCGAACCAGCTGAGCGAGCAGGCCAAAGACGGCCAGCTCCTCGTTCGCGTCCGTCGTCGCGAAGCGAGCTTCTACGCCGCCATGAAGAAGTGACCTCTGCGGGCGCCTCCTTGACGGAGCGCCGTACGAAGGGCACAACCGCTCTCGCATGGTGGACATCCGGCAGACGGCGATGGGCGGCGATCTCAAGGACTTCCTCGGAGTCGTCGACCGCATCTACAAGGACGATTCGCACTACATCCGTCCGCTCGACATGGACTTGAGGGACCGACTCGACCCGAAGAAGAACCCGTTCTTCGAGCACGCCGAGGGCACGGTCTTCACGGCCTACGACGGTCGCAAGTGCGTCGGCCGCATCACCGCGCAGATCGATCGCGAGCATCTCGATCGCCACAAGGACGAGACCGGCTTCTTCGGCTTCCTCGACACCATCGACGACCCCGAGGTCGCTCGCGAGCTCCTCGCGCGCGCCGAGTCGTGGCTGCGCCAGCGCGGCATGAAGAAGGTGCGCGGCCCGTACTCGCTGTCCATCAACGAAGAGAGCGGCTGCCTCGTCGAGGGCTTCGATGATCCGCCGGTCCTGTTGAACCCGCATCATCGCTCCTACCAGGGCGGTCTCATCGAGCAGGCCGGCTACAAGAAGGAGAAGGACCTCTACGGCTGGCGCTACGAGGTCGGCGATCTCAATGCGCGCGTCCGCAAGGCTCGCGACGACATCCGCGCGATGCCCGAGGTCGTGTCACGCCAACTGTCGAAGAAGGACCTCGAGCGCGACGTGAAGATCACGCTCGATATCTTCAACGACGCGTGGGCCGAGAACTGGGGCTTCGTCCCGATGACGAAGAAGGAAGCGGACAAGATGTCCGCCGACCTGAAGCTCTTTCTCGTCCCGGAGATCACGCGCATCGTGACCATCGACGGCGAGCCGGCCGCCGTGGCGCTCGCCATGCCGAACATCAACGAGCTGATCCCGGATCTGCACGGAAGGCTGTTCCCGCTCGGGATCGCGAAGCTCCTCTACCGCCTCAAGGTGGAGGGCGCGAAGAGCGGTCGCCTCCTCATTCTCGGCATCAAGAAGAAGTTCCGGCTCCAGCGAAAGTACGCAGGGCTCTCGCTCTTCCTCTACGCCGAGATGAACGACGGCGGTCGCAAGTGCGGCATGAGCTGGGGCGAGCTCGGGTGGACCCTCGAGGACAACGCCGCCGTCAACACCGGCATCCGCATGATGGGCGCCAAGAAGTACAAGACGTACCGCGTGTACACGAAAGACCTCGCGACGAGCTGACGTCGCGAGGTCTCTTTTCACGTACGCCAGGCGCCACGTACGCCACGTACGCATGCTCGCTCGCGCGCGGCGATCAGCTGGCGGAGCAGTGCGTCTTCAGATCGGCGAGGAACTTCTCGTGGCCCTTGATGGCCTCGAAGGCTTCGCGCCAGCCCTTGCCGATGATGCCCGCCGCCTGACGGCGCTCGGTCGCGAAGTTGCGATCGGTGCGGGCCTCGGTCTCGAGCCACGTCGCGAAGGCGTTGAATGCCGCGCGCTTCTTCTCGTTCTTCGCCGCGTGCTCGCGCCACTGCTTGGCGTGGCCTTCCTTGACGGTGGCGTCGGCGTCGCGGACCTTCGCGCCGTTGAGGAGCTCGGACTCGACCTTCTTGTCGTATTCGACGGCGGCGCGGAGATCGCGGATGCGGTTCTCCTGGAGTGACTCCGCCTCACGACAAAGGCGCTCGTGGTCCGGCCCGAGCTGGATGGCGTCGTCGTTCTGGAGCGACGGAGCCTTTGGCTCCTCGCCGGCGAAGGCAGGTGCAGCGAACAGCATCGAGACGAACAGGAGCGGCAGGCCGAGCGTCTTCATTCGTGGTCTCTCCCCATGAAAATTGAGTTTCGTGAGCAATCCGATCGCAGGGGATGAGACGCCGCCCGAGCTCATCCATTCAAGGCAAAGGCGACTGAACGTAGTATTTTGCGACGGTTGTCTCTTACTTCCGCCTACAGTGTGCGGGCGTTGACCTTCCTGGCGAATCTGGCAAAAGTGCCGGGCAATGAAGGTCCTCGTCACGGGCGGTAGCGGGTTCTTGGGCAGTCACGTCGCCGAGCAGCTATCGGCCGCCGGCCACCAGGTCCGGGCGCTCGTTCGTAAGACCTCGAACCGCAAGTTCCTCGCGACGCTGAAGAACGTCGAGCTCGCCGAGGGCAGCGTCGAGGATCGCAAGAGCGTCGACGCCGCAATGAAGGGCGGCATCGACGCCGTGGTTCATTCCGCCGGGCTCGTGAAGGCGCGCAACGAGGCCGAGTTCTTCGAGTGCAACACGCAGGGCACGGTCAACCTCCTGGACGCCGCGCTCGAGCATGCGCCGAACCTGCGGCGCTTCGTCCATGTCTCGAGCCTCGAGGCGTGTGGTCCGTCGCTCGATCGCAGGCCGGTGCCGCTCGATCAGGAGCACCCCGTCACCGCGTATGGTCGATCGAAGCTCGCTGCCGAGAAGGAGATCGTCGCACGCAAGGACAAGCTCCCGGTCGTGATCCTCCGTCCCGCTCTGATCTACGGACCGCGCGAGGCCGAAGTCTACGAGGCCTTCAAGGCCGTGAAGAAGCACCAGTACCCCGTCATCGGCGACGGCAGCATGATCGCTTGTTACACGTACGGCCCCGACTGCGCGCGCGCGTGCATCCAGTCCATCGACGCGAAGATCCCGAGCGGCAACATCTACTTCATCGACGACGGCGCGGAGCCGCTGAGCATGACTCGCGCGATGGGGGAGCTCATCCCCGAGGCGCTCGGCGTGCGGCCCTTCTTCCGCATGGGCATCCCGTTCCCGGTGCTGAGCCTCGCGTCGTTCGGCGTCGAGGCCTACGGCAAGGTCCGCGGCAAGGCCGTGATGCTCACGCGCGAGAAGGTCGCGATGCTGCGGCACCACTGGGTCTGCGACAGCACGAAGACGCAGGACGATCTCGGCTGGAAGCCCGAGGTCCGCTTCAGCGACGGCGTCCACCTGACCGCCAAGTGGTACCACGACAACGGCTGGCTCTGAGCCGCGCCGCCTCGCGTCGGCGTCCTGCGTCCGAGAGCCCGCCCTCGGCGTGCTGAGCCCGAGGGCCCGCCGCCCCGCGCGGTCCACCGAGGACCGTGGTCACGAAAGCGCGCAGGTTGATGGCGACCGGCCGCAGCTCGCGCGCGCAAAGCAGCGCGATTTGCGCTGATTTCGCGCCGATCGCGTGAGGCATGTGCCGTGCTTCGGAGAGGATCCGGAGGATGTGAAGTGCGCGGTCACGCCATCAGCAGCAGCGGCTTTCCGAGCGACACGAACATGCTCGTGGATGCGTGCATCGCCCGCGTCCGCGAGACCGCCCGTCTCGACGACGACGCCGTGCTCCCGCCGCTGCCGAGGGTCGCGCCCCGTCGCGACGTCGTGATCTTCAGCAAGGACCAGACTGCCGGCAGCGCCGCGGGCTCCGCCGCGCGCAGCACGCCGGTGTACGAAACGGCGGTTGACGAGTGGGGGGGGCGTTCCGACTTCACGAAGCTCGTCTCCCGCCGGAGCGGCTCTGGCCGCTCGCGCTGGGCGCTCGCGTTCTGCGCGATGGTCGCCAGCGCGTTCGGGACCGCGGCGTTTCTCGCGAGCCCAGCCGGGCATGCGCCGTCGGTCGTTCGCGCGACGAGCGCGGCACGCGCCCAGATGAGCGCCGCCGCGCACGCTACGGCCGCGCTCTTCACGCGCTGAACGCGCGCTGACGTGAGGGCGCGGGCCTGCTAGCCTGCCGGATCCCGGGAATCGGGGCGATCCGTCATTTGTCTCTCCGCATTACCCCGCGGACAGACCGCGCGCGAAAGGACTGCGTCTCTCCATGCTCGCTTGGGCACTCAAGAAGCTCCTCGGCACCTCGCACGAACGCCAGGTGAAGAAGCTCCAGCCGCTCGTCGTCGAGATCAACAAGCTCGAGGACGGGATAGCAAAGCTGTCCGACGCCGAGCTCAAGGCGAAGACCGCCGAGTTCAAGCAGAAGCTCGAGAACGGCGCCACGCTCGACGACATCCTCGTCGAGGCGTTCGCCGTCTGCCGCGAGGCCGGCAAGCGCGCGCTCC
>JAXDMI010000313.1:0-5121 GCA_034666145.1 Myxococcales bacterium
CCCGATCGGGACCGATCGGGTCGACGGTAGCGCTCGTATCCGGTGACGAGCATCCACCCACGAGCGCGCCGCCGCCTGCGACGAAAGCGCCTACGGAGATCGACAGCGCGGTCAGCGCACGTATGTAGATTGCACGCTTCATCACTGTTGAAGGAACACGGGTGGCATGTGGGTGAGCTCGTTGTCTGCGCCGTAATGGCAGGAGGCACAGGCGCCGTTGCGACCGATCGGCGTCACCATCCCCTTCGTCGGGACGCCGGGGAAGTCGAGCTTCACGTTGACCGGGAAGACCGGCGACCACTGGTCGATCGAGATGTAGAAGTTGCCGACGTCGTTCGACGTGAGCTGGCGTGTCGCGCCTGTCGCATCCGTGATGGTGACCGTCACACCCGACTTCGCCGCAGCCACGTCGCGCTGCGCGTAGACCGTCCCCGCGATGGTGAACTCCGGCGACGCAGGGCCCGAGCCGCCGTGGCACGCGCGGCATGGCTGACCTGGACGGTGGTTCGGCCCCGGTCCGACGCCATTCACCTCACCGCCGAGCGCGTTGACCTCGTCCGAGTGCACGGGATCGAAGCACGACGTCGACGCGAAGGCGGCGAGCGTCGTGAACGCGAGCGCGAGTGAACGGGGGCTAGGCATCAGAACGCGATCTCCAGCGCCGTGGCAGCGAGCGCGCTGAGCCGCTCCCTCACGTAGATGGTGTCGGCGAACGAAGTATAGAACGCGTCGATCGTCGTGGTGAGGACGAGGTCGTCCACGAAGCCGGCCTTGCCGAGCGCGACGCGCACGCCGCCACCGCCCCCGGCGGTGAAGAGTGAGCTCAGCTCTCGATCGCCGGTGCGGAGCGCGGGCAGATCGTTCAGGCCGTTCGCCGTGTACGCCCGCTTCCAGAAGCTCACGCTGTTCTGGATGTTGAAGCGCGCGTGCGGCCAGATCGTCCAGCGCCGGCTGAGGTCGATGAAGTAACGCACATCGGTGGTCGAAGCCTTGAGGCCCCACGTGTCGACGTAGCCGCGCTCTTCGGCGCGCAATGTCGTTCCGTTGTCGCCGCGCCACGCGAGTCGCGCCGTCAGCGCATAGCGCTCGCGCTCGAGCGGCAGCTGCTCGATCGGCTTCTCCTGGAGACGCGTGCTGGCGACCAACGTCGGGCTCGCGCCGACCGGGATGTTCGCGGCGGCGGCGGGGGTGAAGATCGGGATGTAGCGATACGGCTTCGACTGATCGCCGTTCTCGATCACGACGTCGCCGTACAAACCGATGACGAGGCTCGGGTTGACGATGCGCGACACACCCGCCTGGATCGAGTGATAGGCGAGCGTGTGCGAGAAGACGGAGAACGGCGTGCGCGAGACGCCGATGGTGTCGTGCCCGTAGCCGTAGCCGGCGACGAGCGTGAGGTTCTTCTCGTCGAGGTCCTGCGTGAGCTGCCCGCCGGCGGAGACCGAGAGATAGTCGGGCGTGTACGAGGTCGACGCGTTCACGGCGACGCCGAAGGTGCCCGGCTTGTAGCGAAAGCCAAGATTCCCGGCGTTCCGTATCTCGGTCCAGTGCGGCGAAGCCGTCGATACGATGTCTGGTGACGCCGCCGACACGATGTCGACGAGGTACCGGCCTGACACGCCCCAGCCCGCCGTCGGGTTCTCGACGAGGAGGCCGATGCTCGGCGTGAGCACGCTCGTCGCCGTCGAGTCGATGTAGCCACCGACCTCGGTCGTCGCGCGCGCATTGATGTTCGAACCGGACGATGGCGGCGGTGTCTCGCCCGTCGCGGCGCCTGGGCCGGCATCGGCGGTGTCGGGCCCGATCGGTGCTGACGTGCCGTCCGCCGCCGCGGGCTCGTCCGCCGCTGCGTCGCGAGCGGGCGCTCCGGCGTCGTCGTCGGCGGCGAAAGCGCGCGATGTCGTCAGCAGCGAGAGGAGGATCGCAACGGCGATCCCCAAGACCCGAGCTAGTTGCATCCGCAGCCGCTCTCGGCGCTCGCACCACCCCCGACCGCGCCTTCTTGCACCGAGTACACGTGCTCCTCGGCGACGCCGGGCAGGTTCGGCCCGACCATCGTGGGATGTGCAAGCTTCCCGCGCTCCCATGGACGGACGTGCGTGCACGCCGTGAGCCAAGCCGACAGCAGGACGAGACCGACGACGCCGGCGACGCGGGACAGCATGGTCATGGCGCCATGACGCGGCCGGGCGCGGCCTGCTGCGTGTCGCCCGCGAGACGCGTGCCCTTCTCGGTGTGACAAAGGTTGCAGTCGCCGCTCTTCTGCAGACCGGACATCGCGCGCGACTTCTTGCCGTCGGCCGAGACCACCTTCGCTTTGTACGGAAGCTTCGGCGCGGTCTGGAAGTAGAAGTTGCCGGCGGCGTTGACGGTCGCCGTGAGGGACTTGTTGTCGGCGCCCGTGATGACCACCTTCGTACCGGCCGGCATGCCGTAGCAGTCGTCCGGCTCGTGCGCGGTCTTGTAGACGGTACCGGAGGCGAAGAGCGAAGGGCCCCTGCCCTTGTCGTGGCACTGGTTGCACGCCTCGCCTGGCAGCATGAGGTCCGACTTCCGCTCGCCTTGCGTCCACGTCTTCGCCGTCGTGCACACCGAAGCCGTGTCGTAGATGCTGTTCGCCGGCGTGGCGTTACACGTCTCGGTGCTCGCGGGCATGCCCGCCTTGATCCAGCCGTCGAGGACGGCGACTGACGCCGGGTTCGCGCCGTCGGGGGGCATCGGCCGTGCGGTGTCCTGCATGCGCTGCAGCGACATGGCCGCGATGTCCATCGAGGGATCGTTCTGCGACGACGCCATCAGATCGTCGTACGTCATCATCGCGTTGGGGGCGCCGCCGGTGGGCGTCGCGGAGTGACAGCTCGCGCACTCCGTCGCGAGGACCTGCGCGACGTCGCACGGGACGCCGGTGATCATCGACGGGTCTGCGGGATGAGTGCCGTCGACGGTGGTCGTCGCGGTGGTCGCCGGCACCGCGCGGTTCGGCTGCGTGGGATCCACGCCCGTGTAACAACCCCCGATCGCGGCGGCAGCGATCACGCATCCCCCCAGGAACGTGCGACTCGTCATGGGGCAGCCTCGTAGCACGGAGGACCGGTAGGCGGGAGGGCGGCTCGCCTTAAGGAACCTTTCTCGTCGGCGTTTTTTATGGCCGTGTTTCCGCCGCGGAAACGCGACGTTGCCGCGTGCGCAACTTGTGCACCCGGAGGCCCGCTGGCGGCCGATCCGTTGCTCGTTGCAACGAAATGGTTGCATCGCACAACTAAATTTGGCAATGGTCGAACCATGCTCCCCGAGGTCCTCCCGCTCCGTCAGGCGTCCCGCGAGCTCGTACGCGAGCTCGGTTTTCTCCAGGACAAGGACGCCACGACCAGCCTCTCGCACTCGCATTGCCACGCGCTCATCGAGCTCGAGGCACGCGGGTCGATCGGGCAGTCCGAGCTGCCTTCCCTCCTCCGACTCGACAAGTCGACGACCAGCCGGATCGTCGCCGAGCTCGTGGCGCGACGCTGGGTACGCGCGCGGGCGAGCGAAGACGATGGTCGCGCTCGCGTGCTCATGCTGACGGCCGCCGGTCGCGCCAAGGTCGAGCTGGTACATCGCGAGGCCAATGCCCGCGTCGAACGCGCGCTCGCCATCCTCGGCGACGACGAGCGCGCCGTCGTCCTCCGCGGGATGGAGACCTACGCGCGCGCGCTCGAACGTTCGCGTCGTCTCGCGAGCTACACCATCCGCCGCGTGAAGGCCGGCGATCGAGCCGCCGTCGCTCGCCTCATCCGGGTCGTGATGCCCGAGTTCGGCGCGAAGGGCCCGGGCTTCGCCATCAACGATCCCGAGGTCGACGACATGTTTGGGGCGTACCAGGCCGCGCGTTCCGGATACTTCGTCGTCACGCGTCCCGATCCGCGGACTGGCACCGACGTGGTGGTGGGCGGCGCCGGCTACGCTCCGCTCGTGGGCGGCGACGGCCACACGTGCGAGCTGCGGAAGATGTACTTCATGCCCGAGGTGCGCGGCCTCGGCCTCGGCCAGAAGCTCCTCGCCGATTGCCTCGCGGGCGCCACGCGCGCGGGGTTCACGCGGATGTACCTCGAGACGCTCGCCGCGATGAGCCAAGCGCGGGCCCTCTACGAACGCAGCGGTTTCCGGCGGCTTTCGCGACCGATGGGGGCCACCGGCCACTTCGGCTGCAACAGCTTCTACGTGAAAGAGCTGAAAGAGCCCGACGCGGACGCGTCGACGTAGGCGTTCGCCGACCGCGTGCTAGAACGACGGGTTGCCGCGCGCTGCGGCCTCGTCAGTCTTTGAATCCGTCTCTGAAGGAGCGATGCATGCGTAACGGCCTCTTGATCGGTGCAGTAGCGGGGATCGGCGCGGTCATGGCAGTGGCGTGTGGCTCGTCCGGCACCACCGGGGACACGACACTTCCCGAGGTCGAGGGCGGCACCAGCGGTACTCCCGGCACCAGCGGCCTGCCCGGCAGCAGCGGCAACCCCGGCACCGACTCGGGCACGAGCGGCGGTCCCGACGGCGGCTCCGAGGGCGGCGGCGATGGCGGCGGCGTCCTGCCCACCACGCTGAAGGCGGGAGCGGCGATCCTCATCGGCATCACCTCGGACGGCTACGCGGCGTACATCGCGATCGGGGCCTCTTCGGCGAGCCTCGAGGTCGTGCCGGTGACCGGCGGCGCACCGACCGTGCTCGTGCCTGCCTTCGCGCAGACCGACGGCGTCACCGTGAGCGGCGCGAGCGTCGCCTACTGGACGACCGTGACCGCAGGCATCGGTACGCTCGGCTACTGGTCGAAGGCATCGGGACCGAAGGCCGCCGTGGCCGCGGCCTCGAAGAGCGGCATGTTCTTCTCGACGACGGACTCGGCGCGCATCGCGTTCTCCGTCGCCGCGACGGCGAACAGCACCGACCTCGCGCTCACCACGCCGGTGGCGGCGGCCAATACGCCCGTGTTGACCGGAACGACCGGCGCCGGCAGGGCGATCAACCTCGCAGCGGCAGCCAACTGCGCGCCGGACATCCGCTTCAAGGGCAAGATCTTGTTCGCCGCGTACTGCACCGGCACGGCGGCCGGGACCACCGCAGCTCGGCTCGTCACGATTCCCGACG
>JAXDMI010000314.1:0-6457 GCA_034666145.1 Myxococcales bacterium
ACGTCGAGAGCGCGGAGCAGATGCAGCGCGCGCTCGACGACGCGATGGGCGCGGACCTCGCGAACGTCGACGCGCTGATCATGGCGGCTGCCGTCGCCGACTTCCGCGCCGCGCACGCGAGCACCACAAAGATCAAGAAGGGCGACGGCGCGCCGAGCATTGCCCTCGTCGAGAACCCCGATCTCCTCGCGATGATCGGCGCACGTCGCTTGCAGGCAGCGCGCGCGCGCCCCGTGCTCGTCGGGTTCGCCCTCGAGACCGGAGACGACGCGGCGGTGCTCGCGTACGCCAAGAAGAAGCTCGACGCGAAGAAGGTCGACCTCGTCGTGGCCAACGCCGCGCACGAGTCACTCGGGCAGACCACGAACCGCGTGGCGTTGGTCACGAAGGACGGCGCGCAGCCGTTTTCGATCGGCGCGAAGGACGAGCTCGCGAACCGCATCCTCGACGAAGTGGTCACGCGCCTTCGTGCGTGAGCGAAGCGGAGATCAGCGGCTCTCGGCAGCAATCTCGAGCAGCTCGACGACGACGCGCACGACGTCATCGGTCTTGCCGCGCGTCACGATGGAGCTCGCGCCGAGCTTCGTGAGCGCCGTCGTGCCCGCCCTGGGCGCGGCGTCGTAGACCACCACCGGCACCTTCGCGGTCCGCGCGGTGCGCCGCAGCGCACGGAGGGCGTCGATGACCTTCACGTCGCTCGCCTCGGCATCGATCGCGACGACGTCCGGAGCCTCGCTCGCAATGGAGAGCAGGCCTTCGAGCGCCGACGACCACGTCACGACGGCCGTGCCGCGCGCCTTGCAGGCCTTGGCGAGCGCACGCTGCGACGCGCTCGGCTTGCCGAGCACCGCGACGCTCCCTGCCGGGCTCGCGATGGCGCGTGGCATCGGCAGGCCGTTCTTCTCGCAGTACGCGCGCGCGTCGTCGGAGCGAATCCGATACTGCGCGCCCGGCGTCTTGATCGCGGGCAGCTTGCCCTCGCGGATCCAGAGGTAGACCGTCTTCGGGTGCAGCTCCCAGATCCGCGCGAGCTCCGAGGGGCGGAGCAGCGCCATGAGGGCCAGCATACGCGGCGCGGTTGACGGGCGGCCATCATGTCGACTAGCAAGCCCCTCGTGGCGGGCTTCGCGACGTCGTCGCGGTGCTGTCGCCACACGCGCGTGGTCGATGATGAGGCTCCCTCCGCCCGAGGGCGTCGCATCACACGGGAAGCCGGTGAAATACCGGCACGGCGCCCGCCACGGTGACCGGCGACGAATTCGAGCAGATCCACTGGGAACGCGAGCGCGACGTGCTCTCGCAATCCTGGGAAGGGCTCGGAGGAGGATGACCCGGGAGTCCGGAGACCGGACCACGCGCGGACGAGACCTCTCGAACGAAGGCCGGCGCGGGCGTGCGCCAGCCGAGGTTTTCCATGGATCACAGAAGGTTTGCGCTCGTCCTCGTACTGGGGACGGCGCTCGCAGGGCTTTGCGCGGCGGCGGCGGGTTGCGGCGACGACGAGGTCTTCAAGGCCACCGACGCCGGCTCGTTCGAGGCCTCCGTCGTTCCCGAGACCGGCACCACCGTGACGCCCGACGGCGGCGACAGTGCGGCCCCGTCGACGTGCGGCAATCCCACCGGGGCGCCCGAGCGCCTGCTGTTGACGGTGAACGGCACGACCAGCGAAGTGGCGGCGTTCAACCTCGGCACCAAGACGGTCGACGGTCGATTCGAGTTCGAGGCCGGGACGGGTCAGACGTTCTCGTTCGGCACCGATCCGTACGTGGTCGAGCAGGGCAAGGACGTCGTCGCGCGCATGAACGCGCAGCGCCCGTGGGAGGCCGTCGCGACCTGGAACGTCGCGGGTGACGATCGCACCGACGGCGGCCCGAACGCGCAGCCGGTCGCGGTCGTGGTTCCTTCTTGCGAGAAGGGCTACGTGCTCCGGTTCGAGAGCAACAAGATCGCCGTCATCGACACGACGAAGGTCGGAGGCGACGCGGGCGCCATCGAGAGCTACATCGATCTCTCTTCGCTCGTTCAGCCGACGGACACCGACAATCGCGTCGAGATGACGTCCGCGCTGTACGTCCCGAGCAAGAAGCTCATCTACGTCCTTCTCGGCAACTGGGACAGGAACAAGGTCGCGACCGACGGCTTCACTGCGCTCTGCGCGACGAGCAAGCCGAGCATCATCGCGATCGATCCCGCCACCGACCAGGTCGTGTCGCTCGGCGGCACCGCGCCCGGCGGCGGTATCACGGTCGACGGCTACAGCCCTGCGCTCGGCAACGCGCTCGTCTACGACGCTGCACGCGATCGCATGCTCGTCTTCAACAGCGGCTGCAACGCCGACACCGGCGGCGGCGTGGCCGGCGCGGTCACGAGGCGCAGCGTCGACGAGGCGAACCTCGCGACCAAGCAGTCGAAGACACTCCTCGATCTCAACGGCCTCGGTTTTCCCGGCACATTGGCGCTCCTCGACGGAAACCGCGCTGCGCTCACGTTGTTCTTCCCGAACCAGGCGTTCTTCTGGGATCCCTCGACGACGACGCTCGGCCCCGAGATCCCCGGCGCCCTCGACTACGGCGCGTTCGACAGCAAGGGCAATTTCGTCGGCGGACGCCGTGCGACCGTCGACGGCGGCGCGGTGATCGAAGTCCGCTCGGTGCCGTTCACGTCCGGCGACGGCGGCATCGTCGACGCCGGCGCCGTGCAGACGCTGGGCACGAATCCCTTCACGAAGAACAGCGGCTTCATCGGCGGCGCCGAAGTGTGGCCGCGTCCCTGATCCCACGGCACCCATCGTGCATCGCGCGCGCCCCAAACAAGGGAGACGTTCATGCGCGAGTCGTTTCGACCGATGCTCAGGCTGGCTTTGTTCGGGACTTACACGATCGTTGCGATCGGGCTGAGCGAGATCCGCACCCGGCTGCGGCAGAGCCGCTTCCGCGTTCCCAAGGAGCCGCCGGCGCGTAAGTCGCGTCGGCGCTCGGCCTGAAGCTGGTGCCCTCCTTGCAAACCCGCGCAGCCTCGAAAGGAGCAGCGCATGAACTGGGATCAAGACGAGGGTGGCAGGAAGCAGATCAAGGGCACCGTTCGCTCGAAATGGGCGAAGTTGACCGATGACGACGTCGAGCTCATCGGAGGCAAGAAGGACACGCTCCTCGGAAAGCTCCAAGAGCGGTACGGCATGCTGAAGGAAGACGCGGAACGCCAGGTCGACGAATGGCTCCATGAGCTGCGGCCGGCGCGTCGCGGCGATCAGAAGCCGATGTAATCACGCGACCGCGCGGCCACGTCTCGTACGCTTCGCATCGTGCGAACGTTCGCGAGATGCTCGTGCATGCTGCAAGGAGCGCGCACCTGCCGCGCTATGCTTTGCGCGAGCGCGCACAGCCGACGGGCGAATGACGATACCGGCGGGACACTTCGTGGACGGAACGGGACGGTGCTGGGAGCTGCTCGTTCGAGCGGCTCGTTCGTCGCGTGCCGCGCGGTCACGTACAACCACACGTGCAAGTAGACCCGGGCTTCACGCAGCGCCCGCGACGAGCGAGCGAGCGCCGATGCCGGTGGTAGTCTAGCGCGCGATGCCGTCGCTCGACGAAGCGCACGCTCCGCGTTGGCTGTTCCACCTCGTTCGCGCCCAGGACCTGGGGTGGGGGAGCGACGGCCGCTACACGCCTTCGTCGCTCGCGCACGAAGGCTTCATCCATGCATCCTACAAGGATCGCGTGGAGGAGAGCGCGCACCTGTATTTCAAGGCCGAAGACGTGCCGACGCTGCGCGTCCTCGCCATCGATCCGCGTCGCCTCGACGTTCCCGTCGAGGTCGCGGAGACCCCGCGCGGGCCCATGCCTCACGTGCACGGCTCGATCCCCGTCGATGCGGTGCGCGTGCTCGGGCTCGACGCGCTCGCGACGCATCCCGATGCGGTGACCGGAACGCGCATCGCGCTCGTGGCGTTCCCTGGCCTCACGCTCCTCGATCTCGTGGGGCCGCTCGACGCCCTGTCGCGCATCGCGTCGATGGGCTTCGACGCCACCACCACGTGCGAGGTGATCGCGCTCGCGCGCCGGCGTCGTGACGAGGTGGATCGCGAGCGCGATCCGCCCGTGGTCTGGGCGGCCTGCGGCGCGGAGCTCGTCGCGGCACGCCATCGTCCGCCGCTCGAGGCGTTCGACGTGCTGGTGGTCCCCGGCGGACCAGGGACGCGCGCGCTCGAGAAGGACGCAGACGCCATCGCATGGCTCGCGACGTTCCCGGCGAACCGCCTCCTCGCGAGCGTATGCACAGGCGCCTTGCTGCTCGGCGCCGCCGGTAGGCTACGCGGCAAGCGCGCCACGACGCATCACACGATGCTGGCCGACCTCGCGAGGTTCGGTGCCGTCGCCGTATCCGAGCGCGTGGTCGACGAGGGCCAGCTCGTCACGGCCGGCGGCGTGACGTCGGGTATCGACCTCGGGCTGCATCTGGTGCGAAGGCTCGCGGGTGCCGAAGCGCACGCGAAGATCGCCGCGCAGATGGAAGTCCTTCCGTCAGCTCATTGACGCTGCTCGGCGACTGCGCGTTTCGCGGCCGGGTGGCACGGCACGTCACTTGCGTTGCGCTTCTTCGTGATGATGCGCTCCGTCTTCGCTCCCGCGTCGTTCGTGATGGCCCTGGCCCTCGCTGCGTGCAGCGCATCGAACGATGCGCCCGCAACGTCGAACCCGCCCGCACCGCCCGCGCCAGCGGCGACCACCCCCGATCCCGGTCCCGGCCCCGCGCCGGCGATGGCTCCGACCGCGTGCGACCTCGAGAACACAGCGCTCCAGAAGGGCCTCGACGGCGCGCACGCGAAGACCACCGGCGCGGTGCTCGCCATCCGCAATCCGACGTGCGGGGCGCGCACGCTGGTCAGTGGGCCGACGAAGATCGACGCCACCAGCCTCCATCGCATCGGCAGCGTCACCAAGACGTTCACCGCGTCGGTGATCCTCTCGCTCGTGAAGGAGGGCACGCTCGGCCTCGACGACAAGGTCTCGAAGTGGGTCACGGGCGTGACCGGCGGCGACGGGATCACGCTGCGCCAGCTCCTCGATCATTCGAGCGGCCTCTTCAACTACACCGACGACACCGCTTTCCAGAAGACCGCGCCCGATCACGTGTTCACGCCGCGCGAGCTCGTCGACATCGGGCTGCGCAATCCCGTGTATTTTGCACCTGGTTCGTCCTGGCACTATTCGAACACCAACTTCATCCTGCTCGGCATGGTCGCGGAGGCGGCGGGACAGGCGAAGATCGGCGTGCTCGTTCGCACGCGCGTCCTCGACAAGGCCGGTCTCACGTCGACGTTCTTCGACGGTGAAGAGACCATCGGCGGGAAGCTCGCCCCCGCGCAGAGCGCGCAAGGCAAGGACTTCACCACCATCCTCGACCCGTCATGGGCGTGGGCGGCCGGGGCCATCGTGGCCACGCCCGGTGACGTGGCGCTGTGGATCGAGAAGGTCGGCAGCGGCACCTTCTACGACGCGCCGATCCAGAAGGAGCTCCTCACCACCGTGCACACCGACAGCCCCGAGCTGGGCTACGGGCTCGGCATCATGGTCTTCGACCCATCGATCACCGCCGGCGCCGGCATCGGCATCGGCCACGACGGCTCCATCCCCGGCTACCAGACGCAGTCGTTCCACTTCCCGGACAAGAAGACGACGCTCGTGTCCATCGTCGACAGCGACGGCGACAGCCCCAACGACGTCAGCCTCGCGGCGCTGAATGTGCTCTTCCCGTAGGCGCGAGGGCGCTCGCGTTCACTGGCACGCGGTGCCGGTGCTGTTCGTGGCGCACGTCACGAGGGTGTCGTACGCGTTCCGGATCGACGTCGTCGTCATGCTGTCGCAGTCGGTCTGACAGGTCGTGGGGTCCGCCTGCGATGCGCACGAGCTGATGCAGGCCGCGTAGGCGTTGCAATCCGATGACGCGCCGGCGGCGATGTTGAAGCACGCCTTCAGCTCCGCGCAGCAGACCTTCTCGAGCGCTGCCTGGCAGGTCGCGTTCAGGAGCGGCGCCGTCTGCTTGGTGTTGCCCGGGCAGCTCGACGTCGCTCCGTCCGGGTGCGCGGCGTCGAACGTCGAGGCCTCGAAGAACGTCGCGTCGGTCGTGCCGCCCTCGTCGTCCGTGAGGAGCGGACCATCGCCGCCGTCGCTCGTGGTGATGCAGCAGATGCTCTGACAGAGCGGCAGCGTCGACGCGCAGCTCGCGGTCGACGAGACGCAGCATGACTTGCCTTGCTTCGGTCCGCTCGCGCAGCGGCCCTGGTCCGCGGGGCCGGCGTCGTCGACGATGACGGCGCACGCGCCGCCGGTGCTCCCGCTGCTGCAGCCCTGGGCGAGGACGACGAGAGCCACGGGAACGACCGCGAAGAAAGCCAAGCTGCGAGGAAACTTCATGCGCGCCTCGATAGCAGCGCGACCGGAGCCCAGCAAAGGAT
>JAXDMI010000315.1:0-22745 GCA_034666145.1 Myxococcales bacterium
CCGACGGCGCGCAGCTGGGCCTTTCCGCCGGGGGCGCGAGGTCCGCTCGGCGGTGGCATCGAGCGCACGAACCTGCGTGAGCTGGTGGCGCGCCCGGGGCGTTACGAGCATCACCTGCTCGTGTGCGCGACGGTCGACGGCGTGCAGCTCGAGGTCGCGACGGCGTCGGAGCCGCTGTACTTCGCGCACATCAATCTGAGCGACGAGTATGCGCTGGCGTTGCCGACGGGCGACGAGCTCGTGGATCGCTTCCCGTTGCGCACATTCCTGTCCGATCCGGTGACGGGCGCGGATGTCGGTCGCTACAACCATCGCATCGGCGATCTGGTGCTTCATCCGGAGGGCTTCTTGCATTGGCCGGGGCGCCTGCGAGCGCCGTACGAGCCGTTCGACTTCCCGCCCGGCATGCGGAGGAGCGGGCTCAGTCTCGTGTATTGTGCAAGCATCCCGACGCCGGCGACGTCGCGCGCGCTTCCGCGCCCGCAGGGACGCGAGGAGGACGCGAAGGCCTACGTGACGCCGCCGCCGCCGATGGTCCTCGCGTCGACGAGGGGCGCGGCGGGTGCGCTGGCGCACATCGGTCGAACGACGCTGTCCTTGGTGGAGCTGCCGGAGGCGATCGCGCCTGCGCACGGCGGATGGGTGGTGGTGCTCGAGGCCGAGGCGGGCAGCGTGCACGCGCCGTGTGACCTGCTGCGCATCCCGGAGGGCGCGACGCTCGCGGGCGCGGGGATCGTGCGAGCGTTGTTGCTCACGTCGAGCGCCGCAGCGCCGGACGCGGTGCCGGTGTCGTGGTCGACGGTGCCGGCAGCGCCGTTCGCGCCGTTCGAGGATGGGAAGCCCGGAGCGTTGCCGTTGGACGTGGAGGCGATGCGGATCGAGGCGGTGTCTGCATCGACGGTGGCGATCGCGATCGGTGACGCGAAGACGGAGGTCCCGCGATACTGGCTCGCGCGCATGCTTCATCGCATCGCGCTGCATGGCCTCCGCGTGGGCTATGCGGAGACGTACGGCGGCTTCTTCGTGGACGACCGCGGCGAGGGCGGCGTGACGATGGGCGTGCGAAGACCGACGGGCGCGGGCGCGGGCGCGAGCGCGAGCGCGGACGCGAGCGCGAGCGCGAGTGCGAACGCGGATGCGGTGACGGTGGCGCGGGACGAGGCGATGCGCGTGATCGAGACGATCTATCGCGCGGTCGCGCCGGTCGGGTATCGCGAGCGGCTCGAGTAGCGCACGGGCAGTTGCGGCCGACGCCCGCTGCACTCACGACGACGGCCGAAGCGAGCGCGCACCCGGTCGCGCGCGCGATCATCGTCACGAGGTGATCGTCACCGGGGTGGATGCCGGGTGTCGCGCCCGCAGCTCGCGAGCCCCACACACCAAGTTTGTCGCGCTCGTGGCGAGGCCCGCCGCCGCCCCGAACGCGACGGCTGCCCAACACGCCGCCGCCCGGCACGTCGCCCGCCGCGCGATACGACGCGCGAGGCGCGAGCGAGGCGAAGCGCGAGGCGCGGCGAAGCATTGAAGGGAAGGAGCGACGCGCGAGGCGCGAGGCGCGAGGCGTGAGGCGCGCGGCGTGGCGAGGCGCGGCGAAAGGCGCGAGACGACACGACACGACACGACACGAGAGAGGCGAGGCGCGGCGAAAGGCGCGAGACGAGACGACACGACACGAGAGAGGCGAGGCGAGGCGAGGCGCGAGGCGAGGCGAGGCGAGGCGAGGCGAAGCGCGAGTCGCGATGGCTCATGCGAGTCGCGAGTGCCGTGCGATGCGATGCGATGCGATGTGATGCGATGGAGGCAATGCGAGGCGCTGCGAGCGTGAGCCGTGATGCGTTTGACGTGCCGTCGTTCGCGTCACTTCCAGAGCGCCCGCGGGACCTCGCCGACGTGGATCCATCCGAGGCCGACGGTCGACCAGCCTTCGTCGAGGAGCCACGTCCGCGCGGGCTCTCCCGCATCCGGTTCTGGAGGGATCGGTACGCGTCGATGCATCCACCCATGAAACCACGGCGCCGAGGAGCACGGGTCGATGAGCCCGACCTCCCATTCACCATGTTTCAAGTGGTTATTGAGAACGTAGACGATCACGTTCCGCACTTCGCTGGGCGTCGTGAGCTCACGACGATGGTACGAGTCGCCCCACACCTTGCCGCGCCTGCGGGCCATCACGCGATGGTTCACGAGCATCGCGACGCGAACTGCGAAGCTCTTCATGCCGTTCGTGAGACGGAGCGCATCGTCCGCTTCGACCAGCATGTGAAGGTGGTCGTTCTGGATCGAGTAGTGGACGATGCGGAAGCCGTCGCGTCGCGTGGCACGGATCGCTTCGCGAAGCAGGCCACGGAGTCGCTCGACGCGGAAGCTCGGTAGGCCCTTCGCGCGGCGCATCGTGACGTGCACCGGGTTGTCGTAATGATGCGCCGGGCGCTTGCGGTGACGGACCTTCGGCCTCTGCCCTTCCTTCCGTCCCGACCCCGGCCGGGGGCCGCCGAGCGTCTTCGCATCGGCGAACGTGAGCTGCTCGCCCTTGGCGGGCAGCGGCACACGCCGCTTCGGCGGACGGGCCCGCGAGTCGCCCGGGCGCGGTCCCTTCCGCCGCGACCGCACGGGCCGCGCGCGCCGCGCCCTGGCGGTTGCGGGGTCCACCCCCCAGATCTCTTGCCGAATATTCATCCGCTGGTAGGGGCAATACTAATTCCGATCGAGGCAAATGCAAGCCCCATCCACCGGGTCGGAGCCAGGGACATGGGTGACACAAAGCTCCGTCGACGGTTCGGCTGGAGCCGCACGATCGGCTCGAGTGGCTCGGCCGCTTTCTTGGCAACTGCGAGCTCGTCGACCGTTCGCTGCGTTCGAAGACGACGCCCAAAGCGGCCTCTGCTGGGGTCGAGGAGGCCATCGTCGCTGCGCGCAAGTTGCGGCCGACGTGGGGGCCAAGGCAGCTCCGCGCGTCGCTGCAGCGCAGCCATCCCGGCGTCGAGCTGCCGCGGGTCACGACGTTGGCGCTCAGCTTCAAGCGCAACAGCTCATCGTTCGGCGTCGGCGTCGGCGTCGGCTTCGGCTGAAACCATGCGCATCCGCATGCGCGCGCGCCGCGACGGCCACTCGCCGTCGTGCTCCCCGCTCCCCCGCTCAGCGCGCGCAGCGAACGCCGGTCTTGCCGTACTGCGTTTGCACAGGCTCGACGTAAGACGCCCTCTTGAAAAACGGTTCGGCCGACGCGCTCACGCTGAACTGCTGGTGGCCTTCCCATGAGCCACCGACCCACGCCGAGCTCGGGAGGCCGGTCTTGCGGATGACGCCGAGCGCGCCGGTGTCGGTGTCCTTGCACGCCGTCGTCGTGACGTCGCCCGGCGCGTTCGTGATCGAGAAGTCGCAGAACGTGTTGTTGCCGGCACGGTAGCGGGCCATCTCCATCACGTTCGCGCCGAGATCCAGCCACGACTCGCCGTTCGCGGAGACGTTCGTGGTCTTGTCGAGGATGAACCGGCCCGGCGCCGCGATGTAGCCGGCCTCGTCCGCGCCGTCGCCGTAGTCGGGGAAGTGGTAGAAGAAGAAGTTGTTCTTGTTGAAGTAGTTCGCCGTCGCTTCCCAGCCGTATGGGCCCTGGTGCGCGTTATCGAGCGGGAAGGTGAACGTCGCCGTGCCCCACGGGTAGTTGGCCGTGCCCCACGCCTCGTTCATCTCGGCTTCGGTCGGCATGCGGCCGCCGTCCCACGCGCAAAACGCCGCGTACATCCAGTACGCGCCGCAGTTCATCGGCTTCTCGTCGTACTGCGCCTGCGTGAAGCGGCGGTCGACGTGACCCGCGAAGTGCGCACGTAGCGTCGCGCCGTCCCAGTAATACGTATTCGCGCCGAACGCCGACGTCCCGTTGAAGCAGCCTTGCGACGTGCTCGGAGTTCGCGAGTCCATCACCGTCGCGCCGATCTGTTGCAGCATGTTCAGCGGCTCACCCGGCGTAGCGCTCGCCGGCAACATGTCGGTCATGTCCACGGTGGCGCTGACGACGAGATCGTTCTTCAGGCGCAAGCCGACGGCGGTGCTGTTCGTGATCTCCGTCTTTGCCCAGCTCCGCAGGTTCGGGCCGACGGCGTCGATGAACTGACGCATGCGTCCCGCGGTGACCTCGTACTTGTCGAGCTTGACCGTGGTCGTCGTCGGAAGAGGCAGCGAACGGCAGCAGCTCTCCTGCTTGGCTTCAGGCGTCACGTCTCCGGTCTCGCGCCGGCCACACGTCACGATGCCCGACGTCGTCGCGGTCTTGCACGACCGACCGGCGACGCACTTGCTCGCATTGCAGAACGGCAACGCACAATCCGTATCGGCGGTACACGCGCCACCCTCGGCGCAGCCCGGAGCGTTCGTCGGCGCTCCACCACCGCAGTCGACGTCGGTCTCGGTGCCGTTCTTGATCTTGTCCGTCTTCGAAGGCGGGTCGCACACGAGCGTCCCGGCATTGCAGAGCGTGTTCGTGCAATCCGTCGTCGCCGCGCATCCCTCACCGACCGGGCACTTCAGCGGCAGCGCTGCGCCACCGCAGTCGGTGCCCGTCTCGCCGGCGTTCTTGATGCCGTCGGTATGCGTCGGCGGGAGGCACAGCTTCGTGCCGCCGACGTCGCACAACACGAGATCGCAGTCGCTCGTCGCGACGCAGCCCTGGCCCGTCGGACACTTCGTCGGCGCTGTGCCTCCGCAGTCGGTGCCCGTCTCGCCGCCGTTCTTGATGCCGTCGGTATGCGACGGCGGGAGGCACAGGTTCGTTGCGCCGACGTCGCAGAGAACGAGATCGCAGTCGCTCGTCGCGACGCAACCCTGGCCCGTCGGGCACTTGGTCGGCGCCGTGCCTCCGCAGTCGATGTCCGTCTCGCCGTCGTTCTCGATGCCGTCGGTATGCGATGCCGGCAGGCACTTCTTCTGGACGAGATCGCACTTCACCTGATCGCAGTCGGCGGTCGTCAGACAGCCGCCGCCGACGGGGCACTTCGGCGCCTTCGAGCCGCCGCAGTCGACGCCCGTCTCGTCGCCGTTCTGCACCATGTCCGTCGGGCTCGGTGCCTGACAGACGCTCGTCGTGCACACGCCGCTCGCGCAGTCCGTCTTGACGATGCACGCCTTGCTGTCGGCGCACGCGGGCGCCATCGGCCCGCCACAGTCGACGTCGGTCTCGGTGCCGTTCTTCACGCCGTCGGCCGGCGCAGGGACCTGACACGTACCGCCGAAGCAGATCTTCGAGACGCAGTCGGCCGAGCCGGAGCACTTCTCTCCCGATCCGCAGAGCGTCGTGAGCCGCCCGCACGGCGGAGGCACGAACGCATCGGCGGCGTCTGCGGCGGCGTCGGCGGTGTTGCCGCTGTCGCCGTTCACCATGCTGCCGTCGACACCGACTTGGCCGACGTCGGCGTCGCCGCCGTCGGTGCCGGGGACCTCCACAGTGGGGTCCGCCGGGCAACCTGCCAGCACGAGGGCAAAGAGAAACGAGACGACTACGGCCGACGAGGCGGTCGAACGTTGCGACATGCGAAGGATCCCCAGACTGGCGATGAAGCGATCAGGTTGCAGAGCGCAACGCTCCATCTTACCGCTGGCACCTCTCCATCGGCTACCCCGGGTGCCTCTCTTTAAGTAGAGTGCGCCACCGCCTTCCCCGGTCAGCGCCCCCAGCCCCCAGCCTCAGCCGCCCCTCAGCCCCCCGTCAGCCCTGGGCCGACGCCCCTCCCCTTGCCTACCCGGACCCTGATTTTCTTGCGGCACGGCCAATACGAGGCCGAGTCACGCGGCGAGCTCACGCCCCTCGGCCGCGAGCAGGCGCGTCTCACGGGGAAATACCTCGAGGCGTTCCGCTTCGATGTCGTCTGGTCGAGCACCCTGCCTCGCGCGCGGGAGACCGCGGACATCGTCGCGCACCAGCTCGGTGGAATGCGCGTGCGTCATACCGGTCTCCTTCGCGAAGGCCTCTATACGAAGGTCGAGGGCTACGAGGTGCCGGCCTCGGAGCGACGCGAGGACCGCGCACGCGCTGACGCAGCGTACGCGAAGATCGTACGCGCCAGCCGCGCCGAGCGCCTCGAGCTCGTGGTGTGTCACGGGAACCTCATTCGTTACCTCATGTGTCGCGCGCTCCACACGCCGGTCTCGAAGTGGCTCCGCATGACGACGAGTCATTGCGGGCTCACCCGCGTCATCGTCCGCGACAGCGGCGCCGTGCGGGTGATGTCCTACAACGAAACTTCTCACCTCCCGACGAAGCTCGTGACTTGACCGGACCGGAGTTCGCGCGGATTCTTCCACACCCTCTTGGCCTCGCCCCCGCGCTCGAGCTGGATGCTTCGAGCGGCCGCGGCGCCCGAGCGGTTCCTCACCCGAGGACTCGCCGGCTTCGCGCGGTTCGCTTTGCGATCGGATGCGGCTACGCCGCGCGGACGGACGCGTGTGTCCGCTGCGAGCCGGAGCGCGCGCGATCCGCGCGTCGCGTTCGCCGTCGAGCTGCCGCGCGAGCTCGTTCAACTGCTCGAAGCGGTCGGCTCGCGTCCGCTCGGGGACTTCGTCGCCGCCATCCCCGCTCCCGCGCAGTCGACGTTCGACGCGCTCTTCGCCGCAGCGCGGCGTAAAGATTCACCGCTTTCTCGCGCGCGCCTCTGTGCGTACCTCGCGGGCACGCTCCCCTTCGGTGCCACGCGCGGTGGCGAGCTATGGCTCTACGTCCTCGGCGCTCCAACCACGCCTTCACGCGGCGTCGTCGCGACGCTCGACCCCGCGATGCCCGCTGCGCCTCGCCTCCTCTTCCGCGGCGCATCGACGTTCGCGCTCGCGTGTGCGCTCGACGAGAGCGCCGCCGCCGGTGAGGACGCATCGCGCATCAACGAAGTGCGAACCCGTCTTCCGTCTCCGGGCGTCGCCGAGCAAGAGGGAGTACGTGCCGCGTTCGAGCGCGCCATCGCGCTCCTCGATCTGTTGACCGCGAGCGACGTCGCCGTTCGACGCGCCGCCAAGAAGCTCGCGCCGCGGCCGTTCGAGCCGCCTCATCCTCCCGCCAAGCCGCAAGCCGCAGCGCGACGAAGCACCCGTACAGCTCGCGGTGCACCAGACGCGATCCCTCCCAGCTCCGCGACGCGCATGCTGCTCGCGAAGGGCGAACGCGTCGAGCCGCTCGCGCTCGGCTCGCTCGTCGAGGCGTTCTTCCGCAAGGACGGCGCCGAGCTCGATGCCATCGTGCGCGCGCAGCATGCCTCGCGTGACGCGATCGTGAAGCAAGCGGCGCTCCTCTTCACCGAGGCGCTCGTCACGACGCGGAAGCCGCGCACGGCTGCTGCCCGCGAGCTCGCGCGCCGTCGCACGATGGCCCTTCGCGCAGCGCGCACCGAGGCGAGCACGGACGGCGCTGCTCCGCGGCGCGGCAGCGCGGAGCTCACGCGACGGATCATCGACATGATCGATGGCCTCCGGCCCGCCACCGATCCGCTCGCCACCACGGAGCCGCGCGAAGAGGCTCTGCGCGCGCTCTCCGAGGTCGGCGATCGCTCCGCTGTCCCCGGGCTCGTCGCTCGCGCCGTCACCGGCGACGTCGGCGCCGTCGACATGCTCGCAGCCCTCGGCGATCCCAGCGCGGTGGCACCGCTCGTCGGCCTCCTCCAGCGCGAGACGAAGCGCTATCGCCTGCTGGAGGCCGCCGTCGTGCGCGCTCTCGCGGCCCTCGATGCCGGAAGCACGTCGAACGCCCTCCGCACGCTTCTCGCGGAGAATCCGATGCCGAGCTGGCGCGAAGGCATCGAGCGAGGGATCCTCGTCAAGGAGCTCGTCACCGCTCTCGGTGGATTGCGCGACGAGAGCGCCGGCCCCGGCCTGCTCGAGGTGCTCTCGTCGACGAGCCAGGAGTATCGCGCCATCCTTCCCGTCGCCGCGTGGGCGCTGGGGCGCATCCATCATCTCCCTGCGCTGCCGACGCTCGAGCGGCTGCTCTCCTCGCCCAAGGAGCCGCCCACGTGCGAGGCCATCTGGGCAGTGGGCGCGATCGGCGCCGTCCACGAGAACGCACGCCTGCGCGCCGGCGCGCTCCTCGATCGGCTGTCGGGCCTCGAGCTCGGCGCCGAGATGGTGCGGCTCACCGCGCTCGCCAAGATCCGCGCAGCGTCGAGCGATGGGCCGCGCACGAGTGACCTGCGCTTGGCGCTCGAGCGCGCACTTTGGGAGCCGTCGTTCCGACAGGAGGAGACGTTACGCCGCCGCACGTGGGCGCTTCGCTCGCTCGAAGAGCTCGCCGCCACGCGCGTCGCTCGCACGTCGTCATCGTCGTCGTCGAAAGCGCGCGGCCCCGGCAAGAGCACCAAGAGCGATGACCTCGATCCGTATTTCCTGGGTCACGAGGCGGTTCGTTACTTCGTCACGCGCGACGCGCACGCGCTGCGCCGCGCCGCCGAGGACGCGTTCGCCGCGTGGTCGGTCCCCGTGCCCGCCACGCGTCGCTACTACGTCTTCGAGGTGATGGAGCTCGAACGACGCGGCGGTCTCGTCGCGCTCCACGAAGCGCTGCGCGATCCGCTCGGGATCTTCCGGCACAACGTCGCCACGCGCCTTGCCGAGCGTGGCGATCCGTCGTCGGTGCGTCCGCTGGCCGAGGCGACGGCACGGCTCTTCTCCGAGCCGCCGACCTCGACGTACGAATACGACGACGCGCCGAGCCATCTCGTCGCGTTCGTGCGCGCGCTCGCGAAGATGAATCGTCCCGAGGGCAACGACGTCCTCATCGAGGGTCTCCGCGCCGGCAATCATCAGGTGCGCGCCGTCGTCGCCGAGAACGCGCCCGACGACGAGCGCTTCGTTCCCGAGCTGATGGCGATGCTCGGCGATCCGCGCAGCTTCCTCCGCTCGCGTGCCGAGCGCTCACTCGCTTCGCTCAATGCGGGCCATGCGAGCCCCGAGAGCCGGCGCGGCAGCGAGAGCCCTCCGCGACGCGCGCCGCTCTGACCCCGTGCCCCGAGCTGTGTGATAATCGCCGCCGCATGAGCAACGGCCCTTCGTCTCCGTCCAGCCCGCCGAGCGCGGCGGGCGGCGCGACCGCCGCACCCCACCCGCGGCAGCGCCTCCAGGTGAGCAGCGGAGACGCGCGCGCGAGCCTGCCCACCGTGAAGGCGGTCGGCCAGAAGCTCTCGCCGCACGAGGACTTCTATCACTGGGTCCTCACGCTCACGTGGCGCGCATTCTTCGGCTGGATGGCGATCGCGTATCTGCTGACCAACGCGCTCTTCGCGCTGGCGTTCATGGCAGTGCCAGGGTGCGTCGCGAACGTGCACGGCTTCTCCGACTGCTTCTTCTTCAGCGTCGAGACGTTCGCCACCATCGGCTACGGCGTGATGGCGCCGCAATCGACGTACGCCCACGTCATCGTCAGCTTCGAGGCGCTTGCCGGCATCGTCGCCACGGCCATGATCACCGGGATCACCTTCGCGCGCCTCGCGCGACCGACGGCGAAGGTCCTCTTCTCACAGAACGCCGTGGTCGCCACGCGCGACGGTGTCCCGAACCTCCAGTTCCGCATGGCGAACTGGCGCCGCAACCAGATCGCCGAGGCGCAGCTCTCCGTCATGATCCTCCTCACCGAGGTCACGAAGGAAGGCGAGACGATGCGACGGCCCACCACGTTGAAGCTCGTTCGCGATCGGAACCCGATGTTCCTCCTCACCTGGACCGCGATGCATCCCATCGACTCCGACAGCCCGTTCTTCGGCGGCGAGCCGGCGATGGCGAAGCTCCGTGAGATGAAGGCGGAGATCTTCCTCACGCTCACGGGACTCGACGAGACGCTCGCGCAGACCATCCACACGCGGTACCGCTATCGCCTCGAAGACATCGTGCAGAATGCACGTTTCGCCGACATCCTCTCGATGAGACCGGACGGAACGCGCATCATCGACTTCGACAAGTTCCACGAGATCGAGATGCTCGGCGAAGGCAAGGCCGCATGAAGACGGCTACGCTCGAAGCACCGGTCCTTCGCGCCGACGGCTTCCTGCACCGCACGATCGACGTGGGCGCGGTGCATCTCCACGTCGCCGAGGCACGACCTCGGTTGCCGAACGGCGCCGTCGCCGACGGCACCGAAGAGGTCGGCGCCGACGTGCCGCTCGTCGTGCTGATGCACGGATTCCCGGAGTTCTGGTGGTCGTGGCGTCATCAGCTCCGCGCCTTGGCCGACGCCGGCATCTGGGCGGTGGCGCCCGACATGCGCGGCTACAACGAGTCCGACAAACCCGTCGGCGTCGCGAGCTACGAGGTCGAGCCTCTCGCCGACGACATCGCGGGGCTCGTCCACGCGCTCGGACGCAAGACCGCGATCATCGTCGGTCACGATTGGGGTGCGATGATCGCGTGGGTGGTGGCGCAGCGACATCCGTCGCTCGTGTCGCGACTCGCGATCCTCAACGTGCCGCACCCCTTGCAGATGCAGCGCGCTCTCCTGCGCCCGAAGCAGCTGCGAAAGAGCTGGTACATGTTCTTCTTCCAGCTCCCGGGCGGCATCCCAGAGCGCTCGATCGCGAAGAACGACTGGGCTCACCTCCGTCGCATGTTCGAGAGCGAGGGCTTCGCGCCCGACGAGATCGAGCTGTACGTGAAGGCGATGGCGAGGCCCGGCGCGATCACCGCCGCGATGAGCTACTACCGCGCCGCCATCCGGCGCACCGTGATGGGCCGGCCGCTGAAGTCGACGCGCATCGATTGCCCCGTGCTGGTCATCTGGGGCGATCGCGATCGGCATCTCGGCAAGGAGATGGCGGAGCCGCCGCCGCGCTTCGTCCCGAATGCGCGCGTGGAGCACATCCCCGAGGCGACCCACTGGGTGCAGAACGCCGCGCCCGCGAAGGTCAACGCGCTGCTGCTCGCGTTCGTGCAGCACGAAGGTCCTATTTCGTCGCGAAGAACACCTTGAACTGCGGCGCGACGTTCTCGGCGGTGGTGGCGCCCCAGTCGTTGCCGTTGATGGATCGGCCCGTCGACTTGCCCTGAGCATCGACCTCGAAGACCACCGGGATCACGGTGGGCTCGAGCTCGAACGTGCTCAGGCTGCTCGACCAGTCGTCGACGTCGAGGCGGATGAGATACGTGCCGTTGAACGCCTCCTTCATCTTCGGATCGTTCAAGCTCGCCTCGAGCTGCTTGCAGGGCTTGCACCATTCGGCGCCGATCTCCACGAACGGCTTGAGGTGCTGCGCGCGCGCCTTCGCGACCTCGGCGGGCAGCGCCGTCGCGAGCTCCCCGGCAGACGGCTTCAGCTGCACGAACACGCTTCGCGACGGTCCCGTCGCGGCCGGTGCCTGGTCGCGCTTGCACGCAGCGAGCGCCACGAAGAACGACATCACCGCGAACGATCCGCATCGACGCGCTCCCACGCGCGACGTGATCGGGAATAGCATCGAGGCATCATGGCCGGTGGTCCTGCCCCTGTCGAGCTGAGCGCCGACTGCACCACGTGCGGGCTGGAGGCCGGAGTCGTCGAGCTCTACGACGCGCTCGTCCCGGCCTGTCGCTTCGGTCTGCCGGCAACGGCGCGCTGCAGGCTGTGTGGCATCCGTCACGAAGGCGCGTTCAATCGCGCTCCCGCGCGACCCATGCGCGACGTGCCCGCGAATCGCTGTCCCGCATGCGTCGAGGAGCTCGGGCCGCGCACGCTCGATGATCGTCGCTGCGCGAAGTGCGGAGCCGTCGCGACGCTCGCGCTGGTCGCGCCGGCTGCTGCGCTCGATACGGAGCTCGCACTCGTCGCGGCGCTCGATGCGTGGACGGCGCGCGAGCAGTGGACCTCGCGACAGGCGCTCCTCGAGGCGACGTTCTGCGATCCCGATCTCGGCTCGCTGCTCCTGCGCATTCGTCGCAACGAGCCGCTCGAGGTGGTCGCCGATCCGTTCGTGAACGTGGCGCACGTCACGCCCTCCGCGTCGCCGCTGAAGGTGGCGACGCCGAACCAGGATTTTCGCACCGGATCCACGATCCCGGATCCGCATTCGATCTTCGGCAGCGCGCAGACCGATCCGTTCACGGCTCCGCTGGCGCGGCAATCATCGCAGCCGCCGCAGCGCATCTCGGTGCCGGTGCCGGCCGTTACCGTGCCGGATGCCGCGTCGACGATGACCTCCGCCGGACAGCAGCCGACGGGCACCGCGCCGTTGCATCCGCCCGTGCGTTACGGCACCGGAACGATCCCGCTTCCCACGCCGCCGCCGCCGCCATCGGCGCCGCCGCGCGCCATCGTCTATCCGCTCGTGTCCGTCATCGCTGCCGACGGCGAGATCCATCCCGCGGAGCGCGCGCTCATCGATCGCTTCCTCGAGAGCGAAGGCCTCGCGCCGCTCGCAGAGCACGAGTTCCGCGTGCACCATCCTTCGGCCGTCGCGCACCTCGTTCCGATCGAGCGGCGCGAGATGGTGGTGCAGCTCATGTGCGAGACCGCCACCGTCGACGGCCTGGCCGACGAGAGTGAGCGCCGCGTCATTCGCGCCTACGCGGCTGCGTGGGAAGTGCCGAGCGAGAAGGTCGAGTTCTGGATGTGGGGTTACGAGAACATGAGCACCTCGCTCGTGCGCCAGCTGTGGATGAAGCTCCGACGCTTCGTCCTCTCTGCGCGATGGACCGACGCCGGACAGGAGAGTCGATGAGCAATGACACGAAGACGAAGCACGACGACACTGCGGGCAAGGCTCCGGAGTGGGCGTCGATGTTCGCGCCCGAAGAGTGGGCGTGGTTCGTCGCGACGCTCGCGGCCGACCTGGACGGCCGCGGAGTAACGCATCGCTTCGACATGGAAGCGGGCTGCCTGCACATGGACGTCGTCGGCCCGATCCCCAACGTGCTCGGCCTGCAGAACCTCGCGCAGATCTGCCGCGCCCGTCCGCGCGACGAATGGGCCTCGGCCATGCGCCGTCACTTCGACATCGCGCTCGACCCGAAGGCCAGCAAGGGCGCCGACGAGCTCGCGAAGGACTGGAGTCTCGCGCGCGACGCCGTGAAGATTCGCCTCTATCGAGAGGACCACCTCCCGAGCGTGCAGCTCGTGACATGGCACGTCGCGGAGGGCCTCGTCGCGGTCCTCACCTTCGATCTACCGGACAGCGTGATTTCCGTGCGAAAGCCCGATCGCGACACGTGGGACGTCTCCGACGAGGAGCTCTACGAGACCGCGCTCGAGAACGTCCGTCGCGAGGGTCTGCTCGTCGCGAACAAGATCCCGGTGGGTGATTCCGCGTCGGTCTACGTGCTCGAAGGCGGCAGCACGTTCTTCGCCGCGTCGCATGCGCTCTTCCTCGAGGACTACCTGATGAACGAGAGCATGGTCAGCCCGGCCGGCTTCCAGGGCGAGTTCGGCGCGGTCATCGCCATCCCGCAGCGTCACGTCGTCATCTATCACCCGATCGACGACCTCCGCGTGGTCACGGCGATCCAGAGCATGCTCGTCACCGCCGCCAACATGTTCGCCGACGGCCCCGGCTCGATCAGCGCCGACCTCTACTGGCTGCCGCCCGACGATCACGAGGGCGAAGACCTCCTCGTGCGCCTCCCGTGCGAGCGCGTCGACGATGCGCTGCGCTTCATGCCGCCGCCCGAGTTCGTGGAGGTCCTCAACTCGCTCTCGCCCGCGCCGGAAAAGCACTAGAGAGGCCTGGGCGGAGGCGCTCGCTTGACGACGAAGTTGCCGGATGTCCCGGACGTGCTACCGCATGCGGACATGAAGCCGATCGGTGCGCTGGGCGTGATCCTGGGTGGGGCGATGATCATCGGTTGCGCGTCCAACGCGCCGCGTGCGAACACGCCTGCGGGGGCCTTCGAGGTCGCGCAGGAGCAGCTCTCGCACGCCATCGGGACCACGACGCTCACGAGCGCGCCGGTCGCGAAGGCTGCTCGCGATCCGAACCCGCTCTTTCTGACCGGCGCGGTCGATGCGCCCGCAGCCGCGCGCACCTGGGGCGCCGCGCCGTCGGAGCAGGCTTCGACCGAGGACGACCTCGCACGGAATCCCTACCGGGAAACGCGCGACATCTACGATCCGAACTAGTCCGTCCGGCGGATCGTCACGACATGCTGCGCTTCGTCTCTGACGGGACGTTGGGATGCTTCAGGAGCATCTTCTTGAGCCCCATGTTCATGCGCACGACCGGTTGCTTGAGGAGATGCACGAGGAGCGCCGGCGGCGTGGCCGACCAGCGCGCGAGGTTCTGGATGAAGAGGACCGTGTAGCTCGTCTTCGAGGTCAGGACCTGCGTGGTCCGCATGTCGAGCGCGCAGTTCACGAGGAGGACGAGGCAGCGACCCTCCGTCTTGATGAGTAGCGCGGCGCGCTCGTCGCCCGAGCCGAGCATGAACTTCTTCTGGAGCAGCTCACGCGTCATCACGCGCGAGCGCTCGGGGATCTCGCGGTTGATGGCGATCTTGTAGACCTCCATCAACAGCTTCGGATTGATCATGCGGCGCAGCAGCGTGGTCGGCAGCTGCGGATTCGAGAGCAGACGCCGCTGCACCTGCGCATCGGAGACGAACTCCGCCCTGCGGCCCACCAGCTCGAGGCCCGCTTGCGTGCGATGGTGGAGCGCCACCATGCGCGCATGCGGGAGACCCGCTTTCGGGTTCGACATCACCGCGTGAATGACCTGCGGCTCCGCATCGAGGCAGAGCGCGAGGAGATCCGCCCCCGTCGCCTTCTCGGCGGCGGCGATGCGCGCGTCGCGCTCCATCGGGTGATAGATCTGCTCGTAGATCTTCTGGTACTCGCGCTCGCCCTGGACGCGCTTCTCTTCCTCGGCGGGATCGTCGACCTCGTCGGCCGGCTCTTCGCCTTCGGTCGAGACACCTGCGCCCGCTGCGGACGCCGCCGCGAGCACCTCTTGATCGGATTGCTCCTGCTCGGCCTCCGTCGGTCCAGCGGCCTCCGCGACCAGTGCAGGTGCAGCCGCCGGTGCGGGTGCGGGTGCCGCTCCCTCGCGGTCCAGATCCACGACGCCGTGCGTCGCGAGCGTCTCGACGATGGCTACGACGCGGCTCTCTTCGATCCCGGTGAGCGCGACGAGCTCCTTCGCGGACAACGGCGCATCGAGCCGCGACAGGACGAAGCCCTCTTCGGGCGACAGCCGCAGGCTCTTGATGTCGAACGCCTTCCGTCGAATGTTCTTCATCCGGTGCCCAACTTCTCCCCTGGCGGCCCCGACACCCGGCAGCGGCCTGCTCTCCGAAGGTATAACATTCCAGGCCATGAAGCTTCGCGGGCTGTTCGTCGCCGCGGTCGCCGTCACGCTCGCGAGCGCGTGGCCTGCCGTCTTTGCTTGTTCGTCCGATGCGGTCCCTCCGAGCGACGCCGATGCCGCAGGGCCGGTGTGCGAGGGAAACCTCGACGCGTTCCGCTTCGCGGCCGGCACGACCGAGGGCTCCGCCGATCCCTTCGGCGCGAAGGCCGCGGGTCAGGCGCGTGCGGGTCGCATCCACGATGCCGCACAGATCGTGCAGCCCGACAACGCGCGCAACAAGGTGCGCGTGAACGACTTCGTGCTCGCGAACGATAAGATTGCAGTCTACATCGAAGCGGAAGGACCGAGTGACGGGTACAACCCGCTCGGCGGCGACGTCCTCGGGCTCGAGACGGTAGGCGCCGACGGCCGACCCACCGGCGTCTCGCAGTACAACGAGACGCTCATCATGCTCGCGCGGCAGACCGTGCAGCCCGACAAGGTCTCGGTCCTGGCCGACGGCTCCGACGGCAAGGCGGCGATCGTGCGCGTGTCCGGCAAGCTCGTGAACGTACCGTTCCTCGATACGTTCGCGGGGCTCATCCCCGGCGAGTACGGCTTCCCTGCCGCCCTCGACTACGTGCTCGAGCCGGGATCGCCGCGCGTGCTCCTGCGCCTCAATCTCGTGAACACGCGGCTCGACGCGGTCGACTTCGCGAACAAGCAGTATTTCGGCTTCTTCCAGGCGAATCGCAGTCAGGTCTTCACCGAGTCGCAGGGCTTCGCCGAGCCGAAGGGCGAGACGCCGTTCGTGGCGTTCGATTCGCGCAAGTCGGCGTTCCTCGTGAAGGCGCTAGGCAGCCCGATCCGCGCCGAGATCGGCATCTCCGGATTCCAGCTCTACAGCCTCAAGGGCCTCGCGCTCGATCCGTGCGCGACCAAGACCGTCGACTACGCCGAGATGGTGATCGGAGCGCCCGGCATCGACGGGCTCCTCGAGACGAAGCGTGCATTCTACAATGAACCGGCATGGCGCGAGGTGCGAGGCACGCTGAGCGAGACCGGAGGCGTCGCGCTCGAAGGCGCGTTGATCCATGCCACCACCGCCGGCGGCCAGTACCTCTCGCGCGCCATCACCGATGCCTCGGGCGCGTTCGTCATCCATCTGCCCCCGGGCGATGCTCAGCTCACGCCGACGCTGAAGGGCTGGGCCATCCCCGCGGCCACGCCCGCCCCCGCCGGCTCCGCGACCGTCGATCTCGCGCTCCCCAAGCGCTCCACGATCCAGGTCAACATCACCGACACCACGACCACCCAGCCGCTACCGGCGCGCGTGCAGGTCATTCCGGAGACCAAGGTCGCGGGAGCGCCGGCGTCATTTGGGGTGAAGGACGAGGACGTCGACGGGCGGCTCTGGGCGGACTTCGCGATCACCGGCACGACGCAGCTCCCGGTCCCGCCCGGTCAGCATCGCGTGGTCGTCACGCGCGGCTACGAGTACGAGCTCTACGACGCGCCCGCCACCACCACCGCCGGTGCCACCACCACCATCGACGTGAAGCTCACGCACAGCGTCGACTCGTCCGGCGTGATGTGCGCCGACTTCCACATCCATTCGCACTACTCGGCCGACTCCGACGACGAGCCCGAGCTCAAGGTGCGCGGCGCGATCGCCGACGGCCTCGAGATCCCCGTCTCGAGCGAGCACGAATGGATCATCGATTTTCAGCCGATCATCCAGCGGCTAGGCCTCACCAAGTGGGCCTATGGCTTCCCGTCCGAGGAGCTCACCACGTTCAACTGGGGTCACTTCGGGATCATCCCGATCACGCCGCGACCCGATGCCGTGAACAACGGCGCGGCCG
The DNA here is from genome assembly GCA_034666145.1 of Myxococcales bacterium. GTDB lineage: Bacteria > Myxococcota_A > Polyangia > Polyangiales > Polyangiaceae > Labilithrix. Next base: position 17,072 of record JAXDMI010000315.1, read on the forward strand.
CGTGGATCGGTCTGAAGCCGCCGGAGTTCTTCCGCACCGTGAACGCGCTTCCCGAGAAGCCGGTGCTCATCGTCAATCATCCCGCCGACCAGTTGTTCCTCGGCTACTTCACGGCATCGGCATTCGACCGCGCCACCGCGAAGGGTACCGATGAGCTGTGGAGCGACGAGTTCACCGCGCTCGAGGTCTTCAGCGGCGCGGACCTCGAGACGGGACGCGACAAGTCGGTCGCCGACTGGTTCGCGCTCCTCAACGCCGGCAAGACCTACTGGACCACCGGCTCGTCCGACAGCCATCACGAGCGATCGAGCCCGGTCGGTTGGCCGCGCACGTGCTTGAATTTCGGACACGACGATCCGACGAAGCTCTCCGCGGAGATCGTCCGTGATGTGCTCCGCGTCGGCAACGCCACGATCAGCGGCGGCCTCTTGATGGCGGTCGAAGGCCCCGGAGGCATCCCGCCCGGCGGCATGGCGACGAAGGGCTCGTACAAGGTCACCGTCCGATCGCCGGGCTGGCTCTCGGCGTCGACGCTCGAGGTCATCGTCGACGGCATCACCACGGAGACCCGTCCGCTCACCGCGACCGCCGGCCTTCCCGGTCCCGGCAAGGTCTACGAGACGACGGTCGACGTGAATCCGACGCAGAGCAAGCCCCGCCACTGGGTGGTCTTCCACGCCAAGTCCGACGCTGCCGACCTCGCGCCGCTGCACCCGGGCCGGAAGGCCTTCGCCGTCTCGAACCCCATTTTCTTCGGGCCCTGAGCACGATCGGCACGGGCTCGAGGGGTCCGCGCGGAGGCGCGGGTCGGAGAGATGAGAGAGGAGGCGGGTTTGGCTCGCCGCGGGAAAATGAGCTAAACAGCTCCCGTCGTGCACCCGAACCTCGTTCGCCTCCGAGAGCTCTACGCGCAGAAGCCGGTCATCCTCGCGCCCATGGAGGACGTAACGGACACCGTCTTCCGTCGCCTCTGCCGCACGCTGGGGAGCGAAATCGGCATGACCGAGTTCGTGAACGTCGAGGGCCTGCTACGCGGCTGCAAGAACGCGAAGCGCAAGATTCGCCTCGCCGACGACGACCAGCTCACCGCGATCCAGATCTACGGCGCCGACTCCGAGCGCCTCGCCGAGGCGGCGCGCTTCGCCGAGGAAGCCGAGCCGTTCTTTCTCGACATCAACTGCGGCTGCTGGGTCCCGAAGATCTGCGGTCGCGGCGCCGGCGCTGGCTGGCTGCGCGAGCCCGAGGCCATGGTGGCGATGGCCAAGATGGTGGTCTCGAGCGTGAGCATCCCGGTGACGGTGAAGACGCGCATCGGGCTCGGTCCCGAGTCGCACATGCCGATCGTCGATCTCGCGCGTCGCCTCGAAGACGCCGGCGTCGCCGCGCTCACCATCCACTGCCGCACCGCAAATATGGGCCATTCCGGCGCTGCCGACTGGACCTGGGCCGCGAAGGCGCGCGAGGTGGTGTCGATCCCGGTCATCGTGAACGGCGACGTGAAGTCCGCGGCCGACGCCAAGCGCGCGCTCGACGAGACGGGCTGCGCCGGCGTCATGGTCGGTCGCCGCGCCATCGAGCATCCGTGGATCTTCCGCGAGTGCAATGCGCTGCTCCGCGACGGCAAGACCATCGCGCCTCCCAGCGACGAGGAGCGCCTCGAGCTGTGTCGCACGCATCTCCGCGCCAACGTCGAAGAGCGCACCGAGCCGTACGGCGTGCGCGTCACGCGCCGCCACCTGAGCGGCTATCTCGCCGGCATGCGTGGCGCCGCGCAGCTCCGCCAGCAGCTGAACACCTGCGACACCCTCGAAGGCTGCCTCGCCATCCTCGACACCGCCGCCGTCCGCACCGCCGCCTGACCCCCGGTCCTCCCGAGCTCACCTGACCCTCGGTCATTTCGGGGTCACCGGACCCTCGGTCATTTCGTCCGACCCTGGGTCGTCGAAGGCACCGCAACGCGCGGTTTTACGTTGTTTTCGCCGATTCGGTGGTTCGCAAAGTCTGCGAATGACCCTGGGTCATGGGACGCGAAATGACCTTGGGTCGGGGAACGACAAATGACCCTGGGTCGGGTGCATCCTCGGCGGCTGGTGCTAGGTTTCGCGCCGCTGATGACGTCCGAGTCGCCTTACGGAGCTTCGCAGGGGAGCGGCCTCGGACGACTGCGAAAGCCGCGCACCAAGCGCACGCTGGCGACGGTGCTGCGCGAGCGCGGGGCGCTCTCGATGCCGCACGCCGTCGAGGTGGCGCTCGACATCTGCGACGCCCTCTCCACGGCGCACGAGAACGGCATCGTCCACGGGCAGCTCGGTCTCGGCTGCGTGCGCCTCGCGTTCACGCCCGAGAACGGCCCTCGCGACGTCGAGATCTTCACGCTCACGGTCGATGCCGAGGACAGCCTCGCGGTGCCCGTCGCACCGTTCCTCGAGCCGGAGCGACCCGGTGGTGCTCGTCATGTCGACGCGCGCTCCGACGTGTGGGCGCTCGGAGCGCTCCTCTACACGATGCTCACCGGCGTCGCGCCGCCCGCTCGCGCCGGCGACGGCGCGTCGACCGAGCTTCCGCTGGAGGGTGCGCCGCGCAGCCTCGCCTCCGTCATCGAGTCGTGCCTCGCAAGCGATCCCGAGAGCCGTCCGCGCAGCGTCGACGAGATCGCCGAGCGCATCGCGTCGTTCGCGATGTGGCCGCCCGATCAGTTCGCCCGCATCGGTGCGCGTCGCGAGAAGCGTGCCGCGACGGAGCGCGTTCGACGCAATCTCGAGCAGCGAGGCCTCGGGAACCTGCCGAGCGTGCTCGACAAGCTCGACGACGCAGCGCTCGCGCGCGCGCAGCGTCCGACCACCGCTTCGCTCTCGTCGCTCCTGCACGAGAACGCAAAGAGGAGCACCGAAGCCGCCATGCAGCGGCTCATGACCGCCGTCCACGAAGGCACCGACGAGGCTCGCGTGGAGCTCGCGGCGCGGCTGCCTTCGCTCGTCGACTTCGACGACGAGGACGAAGAGGTGCTGCCGACGCTCGCGATGGAAGCCGGCGACGCAGACGACGATCGCGCATCGTTCGCGCCCGTCGTGTCGCCGCTCACCGCCATCCCGGTGGTGCTCGAGCAGCCGCTGCTCTCGACGCCGCCGCCCGCGATCGTGACGACGGACGCGGCGCCGCGCACCAAGCTCCGCACGGTCGCGACCATCGCAGGTGCCGTGCTCGCGATCGTCGTCGGCGCCGGCTCGATCGGCTACGCGCTGAGCGCGCGCGCATCGACGGCGACGACGACCACGACGAGCGCCGACGTGCAGCCGACGACGACGAGCGCGGCGACGACGACCGAAGCGCCCGCGCCAATCCCGGTCGTCGCCGCATCGGCGTTGCCAGAAGCTCCGGCGATCACCCCCGCGTCGCTACCCGAAGCGAAGCCGTGACGCTGACGCTGACGCTGACCTGAGCTGACCTGAGCTGAGCTGAGCTGAGCGAGGCCGCCGCCGAGGGTCGCTACTGCCTGCGCCACGCGAGGGCTTTGCCCGTCGCGAGGTGCAGGGTCACGCCGCGTCCAGGCTCGACGCCGAGCCGCGCGAGCTCCGTGAGGCACTGCTGCCGCAGGCGCGGCGCGTGCTCTCGCTCGTACTTCTCGAAGGCCTCGCGCGACACGAATCGGTAGTGCGATTCGACGACGAACGGCTCGCCCGGCGAGACGTCCATGACGAGGAGATCGGCGTCGCGCGCCCCCGACATGCAGACGTCGCCCGTGTGCGTATCCCGCAGCCAGGCCACATACGCGTCATAAACGCGCGCATCGTCGAAGAGAGTGCGAACGACGTAGGAGTAGATCAACGAGGACAGCCTAGCGTGATCCGCCGGGAATCACGCCATGAAGTCAGAGGCCCGCGTTCGCGAGGCACGACGTGAGCGCGGGCGTGGAGGTCCAGCCGCACGCGCCGTCGGCCTGACGCGCGCACGTCGCCGTCTGGTAGCAGGCGTACTCGGGGCGGAACTCGCACGTGCTGATGACGGAGTGATCGGCGCAGATCTGACCGCTGCAGCCGCTCGGGACGCACGCGGCCGCCGGCGGAGGCGCCGGGGGGTTGGCGATGCAGACGGGAACGGCGCCGCCGTTGATGCCCTTCATCTCGCAGTGCGTGGTCGCCGTGCAGCGAACGTTCGCGCAGGTGGAGCTGTCGCTGAAGAGGAGGCTCGTGTGCGCGTAGCGCGTGACCGACAGCGTGCGCGACAGGTCGTTGATCGTGACGTAGTAGCTGCGCGAAGGCTTCGGACCGGTGGGGTCGACCTTGAGCTTCAGCTGGCTGCCTGACTTCAGGACCGTCCACTTGCCGGCCTCCGGCAGCGTGCACGGGAACGCGATGCAACGGACCGCGGGGTTCACGAGCCCCGCGTCGACCTTCGCGGTGTAGCTGCCGTTCGCCTTCAGCGTGAGCTGCTGGAAGTCGACGAACTCACCGGAGTCGCTGGCGCGCCAGCTGTACGCGCCCGCGAACTGCGCGGCGCGCGAGGTGAGCTCGTCCTGCGACACGCCCGGGTCCTCGGTGCCGTCGGCGCTGGATGCGTCGGTCGTGTCGGCCGCGCAGCCGCCGAGCGCGAGGAGCGAGGCGAGCGCAAGGGAAGTTAGGGAAGCCAAGGAAAGGGAAGAGGTCGAAAGCGTCATGCGCGCGTCTGTAGCGCGATTCCGGCCCCTCGCAACGAAAAGTAGTATCATGTGGGATAATGCAACGATCCCTCGCGATTCCGAGCAGTTGCGGGGCGACATCGACGCGCACCATCCGCGCGAAGCTCCTGATGGACGGGGCCCACTACGAGGAGCTGATCGCCCGCGCCGTGACCCAGGCCGAGGTGAGCGTGTGGATCTCCACCGCCAACCTGAAGACCATGATGGTCGAAGCGCCGATCGGCAGCCGCGCGCGCGCGCGGGGCCGGTACGTCTCCTTCTTCGAGACGCTCGGCGAGCTCTCACGTCGCGGCGTCGATGTTTGCATACTGCATGCGTCGCCGCCGTCGGGTCCGCTCCAGCGCGAGCTCGCGCGCCTCGCGAAGAACGCGTCGGGCATCAAGATGCGACGCTGCCCGCGCGTGCACCTCAAGATGATCGCCGTCGACGGCAAGCTGCTCTATCTCGGCAGCGCCAACCTCACCGGCGCCGGTCTGGGTGCCAAAGGCGACGGCCGTCGCAACTTCGAGATGGGCATCGTCACCGACAGCGAGTCGATGCTCGACGCCGCTCAGGAGCGCTTCGATCGGATCTGGCGCGGCCGCGAGTGTGGCTCGTGCAAGATGCGCAGCGAATGCGACAAGCCGCTCGACATGCCGGCAGCGCGCGGGGTCGTGAAGACGACCGTGCGGATCACTTCGCGTGGAACGAAGAAACGAGCTTGTCGAAGTCCTTCTTCGCCGCTGTGACGGTCTTCTCGCCGCCGACCATCTTGAAGAAGTGCTGGCGATCGCCGGCATCGACGACGGCGCCGAGCAGCATCTGATTGTCCTTCGCCGCGGAGCCGGGCATTCCCATCATGCCGCCTGCGCCGATCTTGCCTTTGATCTCGACGATCGTGACCTTCAGGCCGTTGACGGTGCGGGCCTCGGTCTTCGCCTTCGCCTCACCGAACTGCTGCTCCCAGCGCTTGATGTTCGCGTCGACGCCGCCTGCCGCGGACGACACCGCGAGCTCCGC
>JAXDMI010000316.1:0-8555 GCA_034666145.1 Myxococcales bacterium
GCAACGAGGCGACGTTCCAGAACGGCGGCGAATCGAACTTCCTCGTCTCCGGTGTCGGCGCGGCCGCCCTCGTGAGCGTGAAGTTCGGGACCAACGTCACCGTCCTTCCCCGCTACGACTCCAACTCACGCGACGTCGAGATCAAGCTCCTCGCCGACGTGGCCGACCTCACCCCGCCGAGCGCAGCGAACGGCCCTCCCGGTCGCCTCACGACGAAGCTCGAAACCAACGTCACGCTGAAGCTCGGCCAGGCGCTGATCCTGTCCGGCATCAAGACGTCGAGCGTGCAGCACGACGTCTCGGGCCTTCCCGGTCTCAGCGAGATCCCCGTCATCGGTCTGCTCTTCGGATCGCACGCCCAGGAGAAGCTGGACATCGAGGGCGCGGTCTTCATCGTTCCGAGCGTGGTCGACACGGTGCCGAAGAGTGCACTCGAGCTGATCAACAACGCGATGGGCAACTACCGAGAATATTCTGGCGAGATCGAATACCTGGAAACGTTTCCCAAGACCCCGCCGTCCGCGAAGTAGCGGACGGAGCGGCCTTCGAGAGTAGGACCGAGCCATCACGATGCATTTGCAAGTCGTCGTCCAATCAGACGATGGGATGCAGCGAACGGAGCTCTATCCGGCGAACGGTCCTCTCACGATCGGTCGCCATCCTCAGTGCTCGCTCCGGCTCGACAGCGATCTCGTCTCGCGGCAGCACGCCGTGATCCAGGCGGGTCACGGCACGCTGCGCGTCGAGGACGTCTCCACGAACGGCACCATCGCCGGCGACCTCCTCCTGCGACGTGACTCGGTGGAGGTGCCCTACGGGACGCCCATCGTCGTCGGCGACTTCACCGTCTTCGTGTATCCCGCGGACCAGCAGAACGCGGGAGCCCTCGCGGCGCAGCATCCGCGCATGCAACCGATCACGCCCGGCGGTGCACCGCATCCGGTCAACGACACGCGCCAGCGACTTCCCGGCTCGGGCGGCCATCAAGGCGCGACCGTGCCGCCCGGTGCCCATCCGCATCACAACGGCCCGAACGGCGGCGCGAACGGCATGATGGCGCGGTCCGGCACCGGTCCGCACGGCGCCACCGGCGCGATCCCCGCGGTCACGGGCATGAACCCGATCATCGCGCACGTGGGAGCTCAGCCGAGCGCGGGAGGCGTGCACCTCCCGGTGATGCGCAACGACGACGCGAAGCTCAAGGCCGAGGTCGAGCTCCGTCGCGAGATCCACAAGCTGCTCCTCGAGCACCTCGACCTCGCGACCATCGACGCGAAGAAGCTCGACGACCCGTCGATGCGTCCGAAGGTCCTCAACGCCCTCCGACGCATCGTGGCGAGCCTCGAGGCGAAGATCCCGCGCGACATCCAGCCCGACACGCTCATCGGCGAGCTCGCCGACGAAGCGCTCGGTCTCGGTCCGCTCGAGCGGTTCCTCGCCGATCCGACCATCTCTGAAATCATGGTCGTCGATCCCAACACGATCTACATCGAGCAGAACGGCAAGATCTCGCTGTCGCACGCGCGCTTCACCGACGACGAGCGCGTCCGCGCCGTCATCGAGCGCATCGTCACGCCGCTGGGTAGACGCATCGACGAATCGTCGCCGCTCGTCGACGCGCGCCTCAAGGACGGCTCGCGCGTGAACGCCGTCATCCGCCCCATCGCGCTTCGCGGCTCGTGCATCACGATCCGAAAGTTCGCGAAGATCCCGCTCACGCTCGAGAAGATCGTCTCCTTCGGGACGATGACCGAGCGCATGGGCCTCTTCCTCACGCGCTGCGTTCACGCGAAGAAGAACATCGTCATCTCCGGCGGCACCGGCTCCGGAAAAACCACGCTCCTCAACGTGCTCTCGGGTGCGATCCCGCCCGAAGAGCGCATCGTGACGATCGAGGACGCCGCCGAGCTCCAGCTCAAGCAGCCGCACGTCGTGTCGATGGAAACGCGTCCGCCCAACCTCGAAGGTCGCGGCGAGTACACCATCCGCGACCTCGTGAAGAACGCGCTGCGTATGCGCCCCGACCGCATCGTCGTCGGCGAGTGCCGCGGCGGCGAAGCGCTCGACATGCTCCAGGCCATGAACACCGGCCACGACGGGTCGCTCACCACGACCCACGCCAACTCGCCGATGGAGGCCGTGAGCCGCCTCGAGACGCTCGTCCTCATGGCCGGCCTCGAGCTCCCGATGCGCGCCATCCGCGAACAGATCGCGTCCAGCGTTCATCTCATCGTCCAGCAGAGCCGCCTCTCCGACGGAACGCGCAAGGTCACCGCCATCAGCGAGATCATCGGCATCGACCGCGAGTCGAACGAGATCGAGATGCGGCCCATCTTCGAATACATCCGCACCGGCACCGGGGCGAAGGGCAAGGTCGAGGGCGAGTTCCGCGCAACCGGTTACCTCCCGTCGTTCCTGCCGACGTTCATCGTCATGGGGCTCGTCCAGCGCGGCGAGCCGTATCTGTGAGGAAGGCATGAGGGGCGCCCGATGAAGAACCTTGCGCAATACGGCCTCCACACCGTCGACGCTCTCCGCTGGGGCAGCCTCGCCGTCATCAGCTTCGCGCTGTTCATCGGCACCTGGCAGATGGCGGCCGACGAGACCGGGCTGCCTCACCGCTACTGGGCGCGTTACTGCGCCTCGCTCGAGCGGAAGATGCGCTCGATGTTCAACTTCACGCCGGGCCGCCTCGTCGCGCTCGGCCAGCTCGCCGCGATCTTCATGGTCGTCGCGGCCCAGCTCACGCTCGACCTCCCGTTCTGGTGGGCAGGCGTCCTGCTCATCATGATCGGACCGACGGTCTACCTCGAGTCCGAGCGCCGCAAGCGCGTCCTCAAGATCGAGGACCAGCTCGACAACTTCATGCTCGCTCTCGCCAACGCCCTGAAGGCGACGCCGAGCATCGGCGCGGCGTTCAACTCGGTGGTCACCGTCATCGACGACCCGATCAAGTCCGAGGTCGACCTCGCCCTGAAGGAGATGAAGGTCGGCTCCACGCTCGACCAGGCGCTCCTCCACATGGCGGCGCGCGTCGGCAGCCGCCAGCTCGACTCGGCGCTCTCGTCGATCCTCATCGGTCGTCAGGTCGGTGGAAATCTCCCCAAGGTCCTCGAGACCACGGCCACCACGCTCCGCGAGATGAAGCGCCTCGAAGGCGTCATCCGCACCAAGACCGCGGACGGCCGCATGCAGCTATGGGTCATCGGCGCGATGCCGCTCGTCTTCATCGTCGGCTTCGGCGTCATGTGGCCGGGCTACTTCGATCCGCTGACGAAGAGCTTCAACGGTTACATGATCATCGCGTTCGTCATCGCGGCGTGGGTCTCGGCGCTGATCCTGGCGCGCAAGGTCCTCGCGGTGGACTTCTGAGAGGCGAAGGCGAAAAGCATGGACCTCAAGCTCACCGGCGTAAGCCTCACCGTCCTCCTGTATCGCTTCGGCGCTGCGGGCATGGTCTTCCTGTCGCTCGCCATCGCGTCGTACTCGGTCGGTAGCGCGCCCTCGCGCGTCGCGAGCCGACTCGGTCTGCGCGGCTTGAAGCGCCAGCGCGCGCTCCAGTCGAACGAGCTCTGGGCAGCGATCGAGCCGCTCGTGCGTTGGATCGGCGTTCGCGTCAGCGGAATCCCGACCGAAGAGCAGCGCGCGTCGCTCGATCGTCAGATCTCGCTCGCCGGCGACTTCCTCGGTCTCACCGCCGAGGAGTACCTCGCGCTCTACATCGTGAGCGGCGCGGGCGGCGCAGCGATCGGCGCCGCGGCCGGCTTCTTCCTCGACATGGTCACGCTGCTCACGCTCGTCGGCCTCGCGGTCGGCACCGTCGCCCCGTACATGGTCGTGAGCGGCGAGGCGCAGGAGCGCATCAAGAACATCAGCCGCGGCCTCCCGTACGTGATCGATCTCATGGCCCTCGCCATGGGCGCCGGTCTCGACTTCCCCGGCGCGGTCCGTCAGGTCGTCGACAAGTCGTCCAACCCGCTCGACCCGCTCGTCGAGGAGTTCACGCTGATCCTCCAGACGCTCAACCTCGGCCGCACACGCAAGGACGCGCTGCTCATGTTCGTCGAACGTGCGCCGGCGGCGTCGGTGTCGGAGTTCGTCAACTCCCTCGTCCAGGCCGAAGAGCGCGGTAATCCCGTCGCCGAGGTTCTCCTCATCCAGGCCGGCACCTCACGAACGCGTCGTTCGGTCCGCGCGGAGGAGCTTGCCGCGAAGGCGGGCGTCAAGATGACCGGCCCGCTGATGCTGATTTTTCTCGCCGTTCTGGCCCTCATCATTGCACCTGCGATGATGAACATCACGGACGGGCTCTGAGCCTCCACCACCAATGCGCACCCTACGATTCCAGATTCGGCTCCATACGGGCCAGGTCGATCAGCTCAGCATGGAAGCGGAGCGCGTCCTCATCGGCAGCGGCGCGCACTGCGAAATCCGACTCCCCGTCGATCAGGCGCGCGTCGAGCACGTGCTCATCGAGCTCGGTCCGTCGGGCATCTTTGCGCGCGCGCTCAACTTCGAGCCGCCTCCCACGATCAACAACATCCCGTTCCAGCAGGCACCGCTCCCGCCCGGCGCGGTGCTCGGCGTGGGCGGCTGTCAGATCCTCGTCGAGCTCGCCGAAGGCGCTGCAGGCACGGCCGGCGGTCCGAAGAAGAAGACCAGCCCGCTCATGTACATCGCGATGGCGATCATCGTGCCGGTCGGCATGTACACGATCCTCGTCGACGACGCGCCCGAGGCGCAGCGCGGCTCACCGAAGCAAGCGCCCGAGCTCTGGCAGGCGCCGGTCGCGTCGTGTCCGTACACGGGCGGTCAGGCGCTCGCCTTCGCGCGCGAGAAAATGGTGGTCGCGGACGCCAAACGGGAGCGTCGTCCGTTCCATGTCCAGGACGGCGTGCTGGCCGTTCCGACCTACGAGGCCGCGGCGGTCTGCTTCCGAGCCGGCGGCGACAATGGCTCAGGCACGCTTGCCGAAGAGTCGGCCAAGTTCCTTCGACGTGATATTACAGATGATTTCCGGACACGGCGCGTCAGGCTCGATCATGCTCTGACGACCGAAGACTACGTAAGTGCTCAAAAGGAGGTCCGGGTTCTCCTACAATTCTGTGAGGGCAAGTCGGGCGACTACGTCACATGGCTCTCGAGTCTCGACAGAAAGTTGAAGCTGAAGGTCGGCGCGAAAAAGTCGTAGCCTTGCTGGTTTGTTGCGCGTCCACGCTGCTGCTTCCCGGCCTTCTCGCTTGTGGTCCTCGGACCCCGGCCGAGAAGGCCCAAGCAGACATGGCGACATTCCGGAAGGAATCAACGACCGACAATCTGCTCGACCGAGGCAAGGCATTCGCGGCAGTCGGGGACACCACCCGCGCCGAGGAATATCTCTCCGCAGCGCTCGATCAAGGCGCAGATGCGCGCGAAGTCATGCCGCTCCTCCTCGAGGTGTGTGTGCGGACGGGCCGCTATCGCTCGGCGATCCAGCATGGCGAGGATCACCTACGCAAGCACCCGGACGACGTCCGGACGCGCTTCGTGGTCGGCACGCTCTACGTCGCGATCGGCGAGACGAAGGATGCGAAGTCCAACCTCGAGACCGTCGTGACGGCACGCCCCGACGACGCTCGAGCGCACTACGCGCTCGCGATCCTCGCACGCGACAACGAGAACGACGTCGTCGGCGCAGACCGGCATTTCCGCGAGTATCTGCGTATCGAGCCGAACGGAGCGCACGCCGAAGAAGCTCGCGCATCGCTCCTGAAGAGGATGCCTTGAGCGATATCATCCCGAAGGAGGTCTTCGAGGAGACGCTCCTCCAGTTCCTGGCCCCGATCCGTCCGTTCCTCGACGATCCCGCGGTCAGCGACATCATGATCAACGGGCCCTTCCAGATCTACGTCGAGAAGAAGGGCATGCTCCACCTCACCAACGCGCGCTTCGAGACGCGCGAGGCGTTGGTCGCCGCGCTCCGTAACGCCGCGCAGTTCGTCGGCAAGCACGTCGACGAGATGAAGCCGATCCTCGAAGGCCGCCTCCCCGACGGGTCGCGCATCGAGGCCATTCTTCCCCCGGCCGCGCCGGACGGGCCATGCGTCTCGATTCGGCGATTCTTCAAGGAGACCCTCACCGTCGAGCGCCTCGTGAACTTCGGCGCGCTCACGCCCGACGTGGCGAGCGCGCTCCAGGCGCTCGTCGTCTCGAAGCTCAACATCCTGATCGCCGGTGGCACGGGCAGCGGCAAGACGTCGATGCTCAACGCGCTCTCGTCGTTCATCCCCGAGGGCGAACGCGTCGTCGTCATCGAGGACTCGCGCGAGCTCCAGCTGCAGCGCGAGCACATCTGCATGCTCGAGGCGCGGCCCCCCGATCCGAAGGGGCGCGGCGAGGTGACCATCCGCGATCTGTTCCGCGCGACGCTTCGTCTTCGTCCAGACCGCATCGTCGTCGGCGAAATCCGCGGCGGCGAGGCCCTCGATCTGATCCAGGCGATGACCTCGGGTCACGGCGGATGCATGTCGACGCTGCACGCCACGTATCCGCGCGACACCACCTCGCGTCTCGAGACGATGGCGATGATGAGCGACATCGACATGCCGCTCACCGCGCTGCGCATCCAGCTCGCGTCGGCCGTGAACATCATCTGTCAGGTCTCGCGCCTCCAGGACGGCAGCCGCAAGATCACGCACATCACGGAGGTGCTCGGCTTCGATCCGAACAAGGGGGAGTACCTCCTCCAGGACATCTTCGTGCGCCAGTATCACGGCTTCGACGAACGAGGCGCCATCCTCAGCGACATCGTTCCGTCGGGAGTCCTGCCACGCTGCTTGCCGCAGCTTCACGAGCACGGCGTCGATCTGCCGGCGTGCGTCTACGAGGCCGCGAAGAACGCGGGAAACGCGGGAGATGGCGGGGGCGATCCTCCGACCGGCCAGCACCATTATGGCTAACCCGACGACGACGCACGTCATCGAGATCGAGACGGGCATCGGTGAGCCCGCCTTCATCCCGCTTTCCATGGGGCACGAGCTCCAGCCGATCAGTGTCGGCAAGAAAGGGATGTGGCGCATCGAGTCGCCGCGCGTCCTCGACGTGCATGCGTTCGTCTACTTCGACGGCACCTCGCTGTTCCTCCAGAGCGCGGACGAGCAGAACGCGGCGAGCGTCGACGGTTATCGCGTCGGCAAGGCGTGGACCGAATTGCATGCACCATGCAAGATCGAGGTGGGCTCGGCGCGTCTTCGCTATCGCTCGCTGATCGCCGACGAAGACAACCAGCCGACGATGATGGCGCACTCGCCGCCGGTGCAGGCGCCGCCGGGGGGGCCCGGGGGGATGGCCGGGCCAGGGGGGCAGGCCGGGCCGGGGTCGCCGTTGGGGTCAGCGCCGCCCGGAGGAATGATGCGTCCGGGCGCGGGCCAATCGATGCCGGTCGCGGGAGCGCCGCCGCCTCCCACGCCAGGCAATGCTGCGCGTATCCCGTCGCAACAGCAGCAGGGACAACAACAGGGACAGCAACAGGGACAGCAGTCGCGCATGCCGACAGGGCAGACGGCGCGACCGCCGATCGCTCATGGATCGGCGCCCGGCGTGCAGCCCGGCGGAAGCGGACCGGTCGCGTTCCCGAAGGCGGAGCGGCCGTTCAAGCCGGGCGAGTTCTCGTCGCCTGCCGACCTCGACGAATCGACGCGCATCGCGCCGCTCGATGCGACGGGCGCCAATCGGGTCGCATCGGGCTCGCATCCGCGGCCGGCGGCGGGACAGCCCGCAGGCGACGATCTCGCGCGCGCGATGCGCGGCAACACCGGCGCGGTCCCGGCGGCGGCAGGGAGCGCGCCGTATGGTTCGATGCAATCACCGGGCGGCATGCAGCCCGACATGATGCAGGGCGGAATGCCTCAAGGCGCCGGCGGGATGCAGTCGGGCGGCTATCCGCAACAGCAGCAGCAGCCAGGCTATCCCGCGCAGCAGCAGGGTTACGGCGCGCACGGCGGATACAGTGCAGGTGGCTCGGGCGCGTTCAATGCGATGACGGGAACCGGCCCGCAGCTCCCGCCGGGCATGCAGGGTCAGGGCGGTCCGAGCATGCCGCCCGGCGGCTACGGATCGATGACGCCGCAAGGCGGCATGCAGCATCCGTCGCCGGCGCAGACGCCGATGCAGGAGCTCCTCGCCAAGCTGAAGGCGAACTCGATCCCGAAGATCATCGCGGGCGTGCTCTTCATCATCGGCGGCATTCTCTATCTCGCGGAGGACGACGAGCCGCAGCCGCAGCCGAAGCGGAAGGTGACCGCGACGATCGACGGCGGCCCCGTCGCGAGCGGAACCACGGCAGGCACTGCCGCCGGCGGTGGCAATACGGGCCCTGCGCCGACCGCTCCGCCTGTGATGACGCAAGCGCCGACGCCGGCGTGGCCGGCGGGCGTCCCCTGCCCGCCGCCGAACTGGCCGCCGAACACGCCGCTTCCGTGCACCCCCAACGGCATCAGCAGCCCGCCCGATCGTCCGTCGCCTCCCGACAAGCCAGAGAAGGGCGGCCGCGACGGCGGCAGGGACCCGAGGGACGC
>JAXDMI010000317.1:0-30711 GCA_034666145.1 Myxococcales bacterium
TGGCGACGCAGAGCGAAGGCGTGAAGGCGCACGTCGATGCGATCTGGGCCGAGCTCGGGATCCCGCTTGGTGACGCGAGCGCGAAAGCGAACGCGAGAGCGAAGGCGAACGCGAACGCGAACGCGAAAAGCGCGAAGGCGGATGCGCCCGTGGCCAAGCTCGATGCGCGCAAGGATGCGCCGCAGCACTCCAGCGCGAATCGCGCGATGTTCGACCGGATCGCGCCGACCTACGATCTGCTCAACAAGCTCATGTCGTTCGGCGTGGACAGGCTATGGCGCACGAAGGCCATCGCCGCGATCGGCCGGAGCGGCGATCGCGTCGGGCCGGTCCTCGATCTCTGCGCGGGAACGCTCGACATCTCTGCGCTGCTCGAGGAGACGTTCCCGACCGAGCGCATCGTCGCCTGCGACTTCTCGGCGAACATGCTCGAGCGCGGCAAGGACAAGGTCACGCGCACCGAGCGCGTAGTCGGAGACGCGCTCGCGCTTCCCTTCGACGACGCGACGTTCGGCGCCATCATCTGCGGGTTCGGGATGCGGAACCTCGCCGACCTGCGCGCGGGCGTCCGCGAAGCGCGCCGCGTGCTCCGTCCCGGCGGCACGTTCGTGACCCTCGAGCTCTTCGCGCCGAAGCTCCTGCGCACGCGCGCGCTCCACAGCGCCGCCCTGAAGAGCGCGCTGCCGGTGCTCGGCGCCGTCGTCGCGCGCGATCGCGACGCCTATGCGTACCTCGCCGAGAGCATGGCCGGGTTCGTCACGCGCGAGCAGTACGAGACCATCCTCCGCGAGGAAGGCTTCGAGACCGTGAGCGCCACGGACCTCACGATGGGCGTCGCCGCGATCGTGAAAGGCACCGCGAGCGCCAGGTCGAACGCGCACGTGAATGGCACGGGCGGCACCGGCCGCGACGGACGGCACGCGAACGGAGAAGTCTCGGCATGAGCAGCACCAGCAAGCGCAAGATCGTCATCGGCATCACCGGCGCGAGCGGTGCTCCCTATGCCAAGCGAATCCTCGACGTCCTCGAGGAGCGCACGCGCACGCGTGGCGACGTGGAGATCGCCGTGTGCCTCTCCTCGACCGCGCCCGAGGTCTGGTCGCTCGAATGCGGAGGCGACATCCGCGAGGCCATCGGCGGTCGCTTCCCCATCTGGGGCATGCGGGATTACAAGGCGCCGTTCGCGAGCGGCAGCGCCGGATGGCATGCGATGGCCATCGTGCCGTGCTCGATGAGCACCGTCGCGCGCATCGCGCACGGGATCTCGGACACGCTCCTCACGCGCGCCGCCGACGTGATGATCAAGGAGCGACGCACGCTCGTGGTCGTGCCGCGCGAGATGCCGCTGAGCGTGATCCATCTCGAGAACCTGACCGCGCTCGCGAAGGCCGGCGTGGTCATCCAGCCCGCGATGCCGTCGTTCTACGGAAAGACGAAGACGCTGGAGCAGGCCATCGACACCGTCGTGGGCCGCACGCTCGACCAGCTCGGTCTCGAGCACGACTTGCTGAAGCGCTGGGGCGACAAAGAAGAGGAGAAGCCGTGAGCAGGTTCGTCGAAGAAGCGATCGCGAAGGCCGGGCTGTTGCCGGTGCTCGCCGCCCGCAGGTCCGGAGATCTCGACACCGTCCGCTCGACGCTCACGTCGTGGGGCGCAGCCGATTTGCTGGTGCTCGGAGCGGTGGCCGATGCGGTTCGCACCGAAGACGTCGGCGACGTCGTGCGCATCTATCCCGTCGGTCTGCCCGAGAGCGACGTCACCTGGGTCGACGCCTCCGCGCAAGCCTCGGAGCTCGAGCTCCTGCGGGCCGTCGCGGTAGCGCGCATCGCGGGCGCAGGCGCAGGCGGAAAGGCTCCGCGCATCGGCGTCGACTGGTCGAAGTGCGGAATGGAGCTCGCGCAGGTCGCGCTCGGCTTCGGCGCGAGCGAGCTGCGCGGCCCCATCACGCGCAAGAGCGGGCTCCCCATCTATGCCGACGAGAAGACCAAGGTGAAGGGCCAAGGCATGGTCGAGCTGAGCTCGATCAAGCGCCAGGAGATCGCGGCGCTCGTCAGGCATGCCGGTCGGCTCCCGATGTTCGTCGACGAAGAGACGCAGGAGACAGCGCACGGGGAAACACCTCGCACGCGCGAGTCCAGCCAGGAGGTTGCCGGTGTCTGAGTCATCCAAGCTCGCGAGCATCCGCGGGAAGGTCGCGCGCGGCGAACGTCTCACCTACGAAGACGGCATCGCCCTCTTCCTCGAGCCGGATCTGCTGGCCATCGGTCAGCTCGCCAACGAGGTTCGCGAGAAGCGTCACGGCGATCGCACGTACTTCAACCGCAACATGCGCATCGAAGTGACCAACGTCTGCGTCGCGTCGTGTCTCTTCTGCTCCTTCGCGAAGCTCGAAGAGCACATGCCCGGCGCGCACACGATGAAGCTCGAAGAGGCCTGGCACGAGCTCGAGAAGCGCATGGACGATCCCGGCGGACCGCCGACCGAGATCCACGTCGTCAACGGGCTGCATCCTGGGCTGCCGTTCTCGTACTACGAGGACCTCCTGCGCGGCTTCAAGCGCATCGATCCCAACGTCCATCTCAAGTGCTTCACCGCGGTGGAGATCCACTTCTTCGCGCAGCACTACGGCATGACCTACGAGGAGGTCCTCGAGAAGCTGCGCGCGGCAGGGCTCGAGAGCCTGCCCGGAGGCGGCGCCGAGATCTTCGACGAGGGCGTCCGCAAGAAGATCAGTCACGACAAGGCCACGGCCGACGAGTACCTCGAGGTCCATCGCGTCGCGCATCGCATGGGCATGCGCACCAACGCGACGATGCTCTACGGACACATCGAGACGTTCGCGCATCGTGTCGATCACATCCTGCGGCTGCGCGACCTGCAGGACGAGACGAAGGGCCTCCAGGCCTTCATCCCGCTCGCCTTCCATCCCGACGGCAACGGCATGAAGAACCTGCCGGCGCCGACCGCGGTCGATGATCTTCGCACCATCGCCGTGAGCCGCCTGCTCCTCGACAACGTCGAGCACATCAAGGCGTACTGGGTGAGCCTCACGCCCGACGTCGCGCAGATCGCGCTGCGCTTCGGCGCCGACGACATCGACGGCACCATCGTGCACGAGACGATCTACAAGGCGGCGGGCACGCGCTCGCCGGGCGCGCTCGGGTACGAGGAGCTCGTGCGTCTCATTCGCGAGGCGGGGCGCATCCCCGTCGAGCGCGACACGCTCTACAACGTGGTGCGCGAGCTGCCGCGCGCTGCCGTCCCCGAGGCTGCGCTGAAGCCGATCGATCGCGAACGGACGCGACCGCGCTCGCTGCCCGTGGTCCAGGGGAAGGAGGTGCCGTCATGACGGCATCCGGAACTACCGACAAGCTGCGCGCGCTCGGCGTCGCGTACCTCAATGCGCGGCCGCTCTGGGAGTCGCTCAAGGACGACCCGCGCATCGAGCTCGATCTCGCTCGTCCCAGCGCGCTCGCTCGCGCGCTCGCGGAGAACGAGGCCGACGTCGGGCTGCTGCCGGTCGCCGCCGCCGCGACCATCGGCGAGCTGCGCCTGCTCCGCAACATGGCCATCGGCGCGCGCGGCAAGGTGCGTAGCGTCGCCATCGTCTCCGAGCGTCCGCTGCACGAGCTCGACACCATCGCGCTCGATCTCTCGTCGCGCACGAGCGTGGTCCTCGCGCGGCTTCTCCTCGCGCGTCGCAAGCTCACGCCGCATCTCTTCGCGACCGATCCTGCGCAGGCCATCGAGTCCGTGAAGGGCCGCACCGGCGCGCTCGTCATCGGAGACGCCGCGCTCGACGTCGAGACGCGCTTCGAGCATCGGCTCGACCTCGCGGAGGACTGGTTCGAGTGGACCGGCCTCCCGTTCGTCTTCGCGGCGTGGTTCGCGCGGCCCGACACGGTCGACGCGCAGCACGAGGACATCTTCCGCGTCGCCAAGCAGAAGGGCCTCTCGCGGGTCGACGCCATCGCGGCCGAGCACGGCGCGCGCTCCGGCCTCGACCCGGCATCGTTGCGTGCATACCTCACGGAATCGATCCGCTACGACCTCGGCGACGAGGAGCTGCTCGGTCTCGAGCGCTTCTGGACCGAGGCTGCCGATGCGCGCCTCTTGCCGCGCACGAGCGCGCGCTTCGACGAGCCCAGGAAATCGTCGCAAAGGCCGAGCCTCGACACCATCCTGAGCCGCGCCGCCGACGGCGAACGACTCTCCGCGTCCGACGGCGAGCGTCTCCTCCGCGAAGGCAGCTTCTTCGAGCTCGGCCTCGCCGCCGACGCCGTCCGTCGTCGCAAGCATCCCGACGGCGTCGTCACGTACATCGTCGATCGCAACGTGAACTACACGAACGTGTGCACGACGAGCTGCAAGTTCTGCGCGTTCTATCGTCCCGTGGGTCATCCCGAGGGCTACGTGCTGACGCGCGAAGTGCTCGGCCAGAAGCTCCAGGAAGTGGTCGATGCCGGCGGCGTGCAGATCCTCCTGCAGGGCGGGCTCAACCCCGACCTCCCCATCGGCTGGTACGAAGATCTCTTCCGCTGGATCAAGAAGGAGTACGGCCTCGGGCTCCACGCGCTCTCGCCGGAGGAGATCCTCCACCTCGCGCGACTCGAGAAGATCACCGTGAAGGAGGTCCTCGAGAAGCTCCACACGGCGGGCCTCGACTCGGTGCCCGGCGGCGGCGCGGAGATCCTGGTCGATCGCGTCCGGCGCAAGATCGCGAAGATGAAGTGCACGAGCGAAGAGTGGCTGGGCGTCATGCGCGTCGCGCATCAGATGGGGCTGCGCTCCAGCGCCACCATGATGTACGGCACCGTCGACACGCTCGAGGACCGTATCCAGCACCTCGTGAAGATCCGCGAGCTGCAGGACGAGACGAGCGGCTTCACCGCCTTCTTCTGCTGGGACTACCAGTTCGAGAAGGGCACGCACCTCGCGCCCGGCGAGAACGGCACGCATCTCTACCTGCGAACGCAGGCGGTGGCGCGGCTCATGCTCGACAACGTCGATCACGTCGGCGCGTCGTGGGTCACGCAGGGACCGGCGGTCGGTCAGGTCGCGCTGCGCTTCGGCGCCGACGACTTCGGCAGCGTCATGTTCGAGGAGAACGTGGTGTCCAGCGCCGGCACGACGTTCGGCATCAACGCCGACAAGATCGAAGGCCGCATCCGCCAGGCGGGCTTCCGCGCCGTTCGACGCAACGTACGTTACGAGTGGCTGAACGAGCCGGGCTGACCGCCGAGGCTCGGGATTCATGACCGCCGTCGTCTTCCACGCCGATCACGTCCTGCCCGGTGACGCGCCGTCGATCGCCGACGGCGCCGTCGTCGTGGCGGGACACGGTCACGAGGCCGGGGAGGGGACCATCCTCGACGTCGGTCCGGCGAGCGACGTCTTGCCCCGTCATACCGGCGCCGAGGTGACGCGCATTCGCGGCGTGCTCATGCCCGGCCTCGTCAACGCGCACACGCATCTCGAGCTCTCTGCGATGCGCGGCAAGGTCGGCGGCGGTCGCGGCTTCGTGGGTTGGGTCGAGTCGCTCATCGCGCAGCGCCCCGAGATCGCGCCCGAGGAAGATGCCGACGCCATCGAGGCTGCGGTCGACGAGCTGGTGCGTACCGGTACCGTCGCGGTCGGTGAGGTGACGAACTCGCTCGCCGCCGTGCGTCCGCTGGCGCGACGAGGCTTCGCGGGATGCATCTTCCACGAGGTCTTCGGACAGGATCGCGCTGCGGTGCTCCGGCGTGTCGAAGGCCTGCGCGCCGAGCTCGACGAGCGGCTCGCGGCATGGCCTACGCGCGAGCTCACCTACGCGCCCGCGCCGCACACGCTGTACACGACGCACACTGATGCGGTTCGCGCGCTCCTCGAGAGCGCGAAGAAGTACGGGGCGCGCACGAGCATCCATCTCGCCGAGCACGCGAGTGAACGCCGAGCGATCGAG
Source organism: Myxococcales bacterium (assembly GCA_034666145.1). GTDB lineage: Bacteria > Myxococcota_A > Polyangia > Polyangiales > Polyangiaceae > Labilithrix. Next base: position 5,945 of record JAXDMI010000317.1, read on the forward strand.
CAGGGCGACGGCTCGGTGCCCGAGTGGCTCCTCGCGCGCGCCAAGCAGAGCCCGGAATGGCCGATGAGCCCGCTCTTCGCGTATGCGGATTCGCTCGGCGCGCTGTCGCCGTCGGTGTTGCTCGTGCATCTCACCGAGGCTCGCGCTGACGAGCTCGCGCTCGTCGCCGCGAAGGGAGCGCCGGTGGTGCTGTGTCCGCGGTCGAACCTCCACATCGAGATGAAGCTGCCGCCGCTGCTCGCGGTGCGCGCGGCGGGCATCGAGGCGGCGCTCGGCACCGACTCGCTTGCGTCGAACGCATCGCTCGACGTGCTCGCCGAGGCGAAGGCGCTCGCCGATCGCTTCCCCGGCGTGCCGGCGTGGGAGCTCGTGAAGATGGCGACGTGGAACGGCGCACGCGCGCTCGACCGCCCCGATCTCGGGCGCATCGCCAAGGGTTCGCGTCCTGGAGTCCTCGCCATCGAGGCCGAGGTCGCTGCGCTGTCCTCGCCGGCGGCGCGTGATGGTGCCGCCTTCGTTCTCGCCAACCTGCGTCGGCCGCGACGCATGCTCGCGCCGCGTGCGCTCACGGAGACTCGATCATGATCGCGCTGATCCGCCGCTGGGGAGAGCTCGTCACGTTCTCGCACACGATCTTCATGATGCCGTTCGCCGCCGCCGCGGTGGTGCTCGCGCTCGCGGTGCCGCACGAGTCGCTGACGCCGATGCGCGTGCTCGCGATCATCGGTTGCATGGTGACGGCGCGCTCGAGCGCGATGGCGTTCAATCGCTGGGCCGATCGCGACGTCGACGCAAAGAACCCGCGTACCAAGGCGCGTCCCGTCGCGGCGGGTCGGATCGGCGCCGGCGAGGCGCTGGCGCTCACGATCCTGTCGGGCGCAGCGTTCTGCGCGATCGCCGCCACGCTCGGACGCTGGACCGCGCTCCTCGCGCCGCCGGTGCTCGCCGTGTTGCTCGGTTATTCGTATGCGAAGCGATTCACGTGGGCCGCGCATGCGTGGCTCGGGCTTGCGCTCGCGCTCGCTCCGGGCGGAGCCTGGCTCGCGATGGGCGCCGCGCCGAGCATCGGCATCGTCCTCCTCATGATCGCGGTGCTGACGTGGCTCTTCGGTTTCGACGTGCTGTACGCGCTGCAGGACGAGCACTTCGATCGCAAGGAAGGCCTGCACTCGGTGCCGGCGCGCTTCGGCACCAAGCGCGCGATGCTGATGGCCGCCGGAGCGCACGTGATGACCGTCGCAGCGTTGGTCGGGACCGGCGCGGCGCTCCATCGGGGCGCGGTGTTCTTCGGCGGGGTGGCGATCGTCGCGGTGGTCCTGGTGATCGAGCATCGCCTGGTGCGCCCGAAGGATCCGGCGGCCGGCGCGGTCGACTTCTCGAAAATCGGCAAGGCGTTCTTCGACTGCAACGCCTACGTGAGCCTGGGCTTCTTCGTGACGACGGCGATCGACGCAGCGCTGCGCTGAACCGGCGTTGCCGGGTCTTTTCTCCTCCTCACTTCACTCGAGCAGCGTGAGCCACGCGCTCATGCATGCCGTCGCTTCGCCGCACAGCTTCTGTGTCCCGCACGTCTTCGCGGCCGCGAGGACGGCGGGCTTGAGCCGCGCGCCGACGTCGTCGAGGTACCGCCGAAACGCGTCGCTGCAATACGACGAGCAGCGCATGATGGCCGTCGCGCAGAGCGCGTCGCCGAACGTCGAGGTCTGAGCGCATTCCATCGCCGACCTTCCGCACGGCGCGGTCGCGAGACAGTCGAGCCACGGAATGGCGCCCTCGCTGTGGGTCAGCGCGAGCAGCTTGCAGTCCGCGGTTGCCTTCGCAGCTTGTCGATCGTCGAAGACGACGTCGCAGTGAGCGCTGAACTGCCTCGTGGACCGCACGCACGCGTCGGCGACGCCGGGCGTCTCGGCGAGGTGCGGATCGGCACTCCAGCCATCGCATGCAGTCTCCCCGCATTTCTTGTCGATCGTGACGGTCTCGCCGTCGGTCGCCGCGGTCTGACGCGAACAGGCAAGCGGGGAGACGATGGCGGCGACGGTGAACGAGAAGAAGAGGACCCGGGACATGCCGGCCTCGTCGGCCGCGCGGAGCGCAGAGTTGCTCAGTCGATGAGCTTCCACCACTCTCGCATGCATCCCGCGACGTCGTCGCAGCTGGTTTGGCTCAGGCAGGTCTTCGCAGCTGCCAGCATCGCCGGCTTCAGGTGACTGCCGATGTCGTTGAGCCCGGCGCGCGAGGCATCGTCGCACGGCGCCTCCATGCAAGACGCCCCGCGCATCGCACAGAGCTCGTCGCCCAACGTCGAAGGCTGCTCGCAATCGGTAGCCGGCTTTCCGCACTCGGCTGCTGCGACGCAGGCGTAGTACGGGCGCGCAGCTTCGGATTCGATGAGCGCGGCGTTTGCGCATCGTGCATCTTTCCGGGTGACGTCGTCCTCCGTCGGCTGCGCGCTGCACTGCGCCCAGAAATCTGCGTACGCTTTCAGGCAAGCATCTTCGACGCCGGGCGTCGCGCGCAAGCTGACGCGCGTCGTCCACTCGCTCTTCTCGCAGATCGCGTCCGCCGCGTCGTCGGTACATGGCTGCAGCGTGCAGCTGACGCACACAGTGGCCGAATCGCAGCCTTGGAGCACGAGGTCGTCACACTCGCTCTCGCAGCGAGAGCAATCCTGACTACGCCTCTCGTTGTTCGCCGCGCACGCGGTCTGCTTGCACGCCTTCACCATCGTGACGAGCTCGGGCGCGATGGTGATCACCGTGGTGTGTTGCGTGCAGGCCGTCGAAGTGACCGCGGCAAGACCAAGAGCTGCGATGGATAAGGAAACGAGGAGGCGGGACATGCCGACCCCGTCGGCCGGGGACGCCTTCCGGTTGCGTGGACTCGACCGTCAGGGTCTTGACCATCGCCAACCCCGCGACATCACTCGATCCCGATACGATTCGGGTCCGAATCATCAGCGCCGCGGCGCCCGGAGCCACGCCTTCTGGCCCCACGGGCAGCGGAAATTCTGGGGCTTCGTGAGGACCCAGAGGGTCGGGACGGGGGCCGGCGACTTCGGATACGGGCCGTCGCCGTCGGTGAAGTAGACGACGCCGTCGACGTCGTGCGCGCCCAGGAGCTCCGGTGCGAACACCGCGCGGAGATCGGTGCCTCCGCGGCCCACGACGTTCTCGATTCGGCCGGCGAACGGATACACGCGCGCCACCGAGACGTCGCACTCCGCGATGGTGATGTGCGCGCGCTCCGAGAGCACGACGAGCTGGCGCGCGATCTCCTCGAGCTCCTGCTTCGTCATGCTGAGGGACGTGTCGATCGCCACGAGCAAGCGCTGCTCGGCGGTGCGTCGCGGCGCCCAGCTACGGCCAGGCACCTCGAAGATGCGATTCGGGAAGCGACGGCTCGGGCGCGACCACGTGTGCACCGGCGAACGCGCTCGCGCCACGAACATCGCGAGCGCCGCGCGCCAGTCCATGATCTCGTCGGGCGCGCGCGTCGTCTCGGCAAGCTCCTCGATCAATCGACCCGGCGTTCGGCCCGCGACGAGGTAGCGACGCGACACGTTCGGGTCGTCGTCCTCGTCGTCGATGCGCTCCTTGCGCTCTTCGCGGGCCTCTTCGATCGCCTTCTCCACGAGCAGCGCAGTCTGCGCGATGCCGCCCGGCTGCGCGTCGTGACGTGCGAGATGCCGATGATCGTCGACGGTGCCCGAGCCCGGCTCACCCGGCATGGGCTTGGGCCGCGAGCCCGTGCCCTGCAGGTGATGCACGAGGAGCTCGTAGCGCTCGAGTGTGCTCTGCCCCGCGCGGATGCCTACCGACGAGTACGACCGCCACGTCACCGCCGGCGGCAGCTCCTCGGCGATGTACTCGTTCGCCGACATCTCGACGGCGAGGTCCATCAGCTCGGGCTCCTCGCACTCCGCGAACTTCGGGTGCGTGAGATGCCCGAGGACGACGTGATGCACCTCGTGGAGCAACACGCCGCGCAGGTACTGCGGCTCCGCAGTGAACGAATCGACGTTCACGTGCAGGAAGAATCGCCCGTCGTAGAGCGACACCGCCATGCGGGCCACCGATGGATCCGCGACGGGCGTGAGCTTCGCGAGGATCGCCGCATAGTACGGATATGCCTCGAGAAAGGCCGGATCGCGAATGAACGCATCGAGCCACGTCTCCAGCTGACTGCGGGTGGGAGCGGCGCTCATCATCGGATCCTCATCGCCTCATCGCCTCGTCGCATCATCCGCCCGGACGCACCGGCGTGATGCCGACGCGCCTCAGCGTCTCGACGAGCGGCATCGCGTGACGTTCGTGCAGCGCCACCAGCAAGTAGCCGAGGCTCGTGCGCGCGATGTTGCTCTTCTTGAGCTCCGCGAGACGCGACGGCGTCTCGATGAACGCGCGCAACGCCGTGATCGCGAGCGCGATGCGATGCTGCTTCGCGGGATCACCGCGCCACGCGGCGATCTTCTTCTCGGCGGCGCTGTTCGCGAACCCTGCGAGCAAGTCGGTCGGATCGATGTCGACGAGCGTCGCCGCCGTCGCGTTGCCGCCCAACGCTTCTTGCAGCTTCTCGCGTTGATCGCCGGGGAGATCCGCGAGGAGCGCTTCGAACGACGCAAGCGTGAGCTGCTTTTGCGCGGCGAGCACACCCGCCTCCGGGCCTGCCAGGAGCGGCAATACGCGCTGAACGATCTCGTCGAGGCGATCGGTCTGGCCCTTCTGGCGATACCCGGCGATCTCCTTCGCCAGCGGCGAGGTCGCGCCGTACGTCGAGAGCAGTGCACGCACGTCGAAGCCGATGCGCGTTCCCCACGAGGCCTTCGAAGCGAGGAGCGCCTCGACCCACACCGCGGGGAGATAGCCGCCCAGCACGTCGCGCACGAGCGTGCCGTCCTCGAGCTCCGCGGGCGTGAACGCTTGAAGCACCTCGGACGCGTACGTCCACGTGCGCGGCGGAACGTCCTCGAGCAGTCGCTCGTGCGCATGGGCGAGCGCGACGACGCCGGGATGGAGGTTCTTCGTCTGCGCCCACGCGAGCCACGATGCGCGATCGGCGCGCACGCTGACCTGGAGGAACCGCGCGCGCAGCGCCTTGTCGAGCGCAGTCACGTGGTAGTCGGCGGTCTGCGGGTTGATGGTCGCGACGCAGACCCAGCCCTCGGGCAGCTCGTATTCGTGGAGCCGCCGCGCAGAGAGGAGCTGGAGCGCGGGCTGCTGGATGTAACGCTCTGCGCGGTTGAGCTCCTCGAGGAGGAGAATGCCCGCGCCGTCACGCGGGAGCACGTGCGGCAGCGCGTATTCGGTGCGCCCGTCCTTCACGATGGGGAGGCCGACGAGATCCGGCGGCTCGAGCAAGCTCAAGTCGAGCACGGTCGTGCCGATGCCGAGCTGCTCGGCGACGCGGCGGATGATCTCGCTCTTGCCGACGCCGGTCGGTCCTTCGAGGAGCACCGCGCGACGCGCGCGATACGCGACGGTCAGCACCTTCTCGAGGCGCGGCCCGACCGGTACGGAGAGCGGCCGGAGGCCTTCGTTCGCGCTCGAAGCCGGCGATTTCGACGACATGGATGCCACATGCCTGACGTAGCACAACGCGCTACGCTTCTTCTCGGAGGCTCTGCTCATGGCGAAGAAGCGACCCGCCGGCATCCACAAGGACACCGCCTCGTTCTCGTGGAAGCACGTCCTCTTCGGCGGAGGTGTGTTCGACAACACCACGCCCAAGCAGAACAAGAAGGGCTGGGACATCTTCGAGCTCGGCCAGCGCTCGTTCTGGGCGGTGCCCACTGCCGTCGCGTGGGACGAGCCGGTGCGCGAAGACCCCGAGTACGCCGAGCCCATCGCCGCGATGCTCACGTTCCTCTGCCCCGGCGAGAAGACCGCGGTGACCGGCGCGAGCTACATCTCCACGATGGTCCGCACCGAGGAGGCGAAGTTCTACTTCGTCGAGCAGGCCCTCGAAGAGGCGAAGCACTACGACGCACTCCGCCGCCTCATCCCGAAGATCACCGGGCGCCCCATGCCGGAGCCCGCGCCGCTCGTTCGTGCCCTCTACTCGTTCGGCGTCGTCGACCGCACCGACGTCGCGTTCATGATGGGCAACATCAACATCATCGGCGAGCACCTCGCGAACCAGATCTTCCACCAGATCAACCACGTCGCGAAGGACGAGACCGTCCGCAAGGTCATCGCGCTCATCGGCAAGGACGAGTCGCGTCACATCGCCGCCGGCCAGCGCTTCTTCGGCGAGGTCTATCCCGAGTTCAAGAAGCGCCGCTCGCAGATCCTCGTGAAGAACCTCGCGACGACGTTCATCCTCGCGTGCGCGACCTACGAGCTCGTCAACCCGATGCGGAAGCTCAAGATCGATCTCGATACGGTGATGAAGCGCATGTACGACCACTACGAAGAGGTCACGCACTCGCTGCCGCCGTTCCCCGAGCAGGCCATTCGCGACAACATCATGGACTTCATCCGCGAAGGCACGACCAAGACCATCGGTCGCATCGAGAAGTACACGGGCGCCGACGGCGAGCTCGACATGAAGCGCATCCTCGAGACATGCGAGCGCGCCGTGCGATCGCCGAAGGCCCTACGCGAGCTCTTCGCCGCGTAGGCGGCGTAGGAAGCGAAGCGACCGTCATGGGGGCACACGCGGTCGTCATCGGCTCCGGCATCGGAGGCTCGGCGGCGACGCTCTTGCTCGCGCACGCGGGCATTCCCGTCACGCTCGTCGAGAAGAACCGGCGCATCGGCGGCTCGTGCTCCGGGTACGAGAAGCAGGGCTTCCACATCGACATCGGCACGCACATGTTCTGCCGCGGCGACAAGGGGCCGCTCGGTGACGTGCTCCGTCGCGCGGGGAGCCCCGGCGCGATCCGCTTCGTGCGCACCCGTGACATCGCGGAGCTGCGCTTCCTCGATCCCGACGAGCCCTCGAAGGTGCGCGGCGTCGCGGTGCCCGCCGACGTCTCGCGCATGCCGCGCTTCGCGTTCGAGATCGCCCGCGCGCTCCAGCTCTCCGTCACCGATGCGATGCGTGCCGCCCGGCTCTTCACGTACATCCTCTCGATGAGCGACGCCGAGGTCGCGTCGTGGGATCACCGATCCATCGAGGACTTCCTCGAGCCGTTCACCGATCACGCGCCGACCATCGGCGTCTTCGGCTTCTTGCTCGGGCTCTACTTCATCCTGCCGTACTGGGAGGTCTCTGCGGGCGAGGCGCTCTGGTGCTTCCGCCGCATGGCGCGCGACAATGCGCTCAGCTACCCGAAGGGCGGCTCCATCGCCATCCCCGAGACCTACGTGCGTCTCGCGAAGGAGAATGGCGCGCAGGTCCGCACCGGCACCGGCGTGAAGCGTGTCGTCGTCCGCGAAGGGCGCGTCGCCGGCGTCGAGCTCTCGGACGGGACGGTCATCCCCGCCACCGTCGTCATCTCGACGTCGAGCGTGCGCACCACCGTGAGCAAGCTGGTCGGCGCCGAGCACTTCCCCGACAGCTACGTCGATCGCGCGATGAAGATCCGCGGCTCGTACATCGCGGTGCAGGCGAAGATCGGCCTCTCGAAGAAGCTCGTCGAGCCGGGCTGCATCGTCGGCGGCGTCGGCGACGGCGTTGATCTCGCGCGCGTCGGCACGAACGACATGAAGGACATGTTCGCGCATCTCCTTCGCGGCGAAGTCCCGCCCATCGTGCCGTTCTATTGCCCGGTGCCCACCAACTTCGATCCCGATCTCGCGCCGCCCGGTCATCAGCTGCTCACGCTCTGCGCGGTCGCGCCGACCAGTGACGTCGCGCTCACGTCGCCGCCCGCGGCGTGGGAAGAGGCGATGATGCGGACCATCCGCCGGGTCGTCCCCGGTCTCGACGAGCACGTGGTCTTCATCGATACGTTCGACGTGAAGTTCATCGAGAGCTGGATCGGCAAGGAGTTCGGGCCTGCGGTGTCGACGGGCCAGACGCCGGATCAAGTCGGCAAGAAGAGGCCGCCCGTCTACACGCCGCTGCGTGGTCTCTACCTCGCCGGTTGCAACGCGGGAGCTCGCGGTGTCGGCACGGAGCTCGCCGCGGCGAGCGCGATGGAGTGCGTGGATCGCGTGCTCACCGATCTCGGTCGGGACCTCGTCGCGCCGGGATCGGAGCGGTCGCCGGCGGAGACCGCCGCGCGGCTCATCGCCCGCGCCGCGGCCATGCCGCTCGCGTGGGCGACCCGCGCCTGAGGCCTGGTTCATAGGCCTTTCCTGGCCTTTTTGCGCGACTTGCTCGACTTGCGCAAACGAGCTCGCCCGGCTTGGCGCGCCGCCTGCAGCCACCCCTCCCGTCGAAGGCAAAGGGAGAATCGTGATGAGCAAGAAGATGCGCAAGGTCCTCGGTCTGATGGTCTCGGGCGCGGCGATGCTGGCGACGATGAGCGGCTGCGCAGCCGACGCGACCGCGACCGATGACGGCACCGCCGACGAGGGCTCGGTCGAGTCCGAGGTCTCGGCGCTCCGCCCCGGCGTCAACAGCGCGGGGTGCAAGCGCAGCGCGTACAACTGCTCGCTCAACCCGGGCGGCCAGGGCCAGCGCGTCTACACGTCCACCGGCAGCGAGAGCTGGGGCATCGACCCGAAGTGGGTCGCCGATCACAAGCTCGGCGGGGTGCCCGTCGTCGACGGCAACGGCGACTCGATGGGCATCTCGAAGAAGACCGCCCTCACGCTCAACCACGGGCAGACGCGGCGCATCGGCAACACCACGTACGTCATGGCGCTCAGCAGCGGCGTCGGCGCGGCGGGCTGGGTGCCGATCGACTCGTTCCTCCATGCCGACTCGCTCCGCGCCGCCGTCGGCGAGGTGAATGCGCACGGCGCCGGCCTGAAGGACCTCGGTTGCTACGAGGTCGACACGTCGTTCGATCCGCAGCTCGACACGTTCAAGGTCGTGAAGGGCGCGAAGATCACGGACTCCGAGGAACCGAACGACTACCTCCCGACGAAGCGCAACAACGGCAAGATCTACGCGAACCTCGCGTTCAGCATCCCGGGCGACGCGCTCGGTGCTCCGGCCGTCGATATCTTCCCCTCCGGCACGAAGTTCCAGCGTCTCGACGTCCCGACGTGGGAGGGCACCGCGCCCTCGCTCGACGCGAAGCTCTACTCGCGCACCGCCGGTACCGATCACTTCTCGACGCTCTCGAAGCGGTCGATGAAGTTCATCTACGGCTACGTGAAGACCAAGCCCGGCGCGGTTCGCTACGGCTGGATGGCGATCGACGGGCTCCAGGTGTCAGGGTCCTGTCCCAACCGCTGATTCATCGCCCGACGTAGCCAATTAGTCGCACCGTCCGCGGTCCGGAGACGTTCCGGCCACGATCCCATTGGCGACGGCTTGAAGGGGCTCTACCGTGCGCGCATCATGGGTCACGAAAGCTGGCACGAGCCGTACGAAGATCTCAGTCCGCAGACGCGGGACATGCACCGCGCCATCATCTCGTTGATGGAGGAGCTGGAGGCCATCGATTGGTACCAGCAGCGCGCCGACGTCACGCCTGACTCCGACCTCAAGGCGGTCATGGAGCACAATCGCGACGAGGAGATCGAGCACGCGATCATGACGCTGGAGTGGATCCGTCGACACAACACGAAGTTCGACGTGAACCTGCGCGAGTACCTTTGGAGCGAAGGACCGATCACTCAGGTCGAAGAGAAGATGAAGGACGGCGGCGGCGAGGGCGGGGGAGGATCGAAGGACGCTTCCGAGGCGAAGTCGGGCTCGAAGTCTTCATCCACGCCGAAGTCGACGTCGCGCCCCGCGAACGGCAGCCTCGGCATCGGCGGGCTCCGCCTCGCGAAGGGAGAATGAACGATGGACCTCTTGAAGCGTAGTCACGCCCCGATCCTCGATGCAGCCTGGGAGCTCGTCGACGCCGAAGCGAAGCGCGTTCTCGAGCTGACCCTCGCAGGCCGCAAGGTCGTCGACTTCCGCGGTCCGCACGGGTGGAAGTACGCGGCGGTCAACACCGGTCGGCTCAAGATCCTCTCGGGCGCGCAAGAGGAAGTGAGCCTCGGCGTGCGTCTCGTGCAGCCGCTCATCGAGACGCGCGTCCCGATCAAGCTCGCCATCATGGAGCTCGATACCGTCGCGCGCGGTGCCGATGATCTCGATCTGTCGCCCGTCGTCGACGCGGCCAAGAGGATCGCACTCGTCGAGGACGGCGCGATCTTCAACGGCCTGGCAACAGCCGCTATCGAGGGCATCCTGCCGTCGACCCCGCACAACGTGCCGCTCCCCGCCGACATCCTCCAGCTCCCGCGAGTCGTCGTCGACGCGAAGGAGATCCTCCGCAAGTCCGGCATCGGCGGACCGTACGTGCTGGTGCTCGGCACCGCGCACTACGAGCTGGTCTACGCGGCGACAGAGGACGGTCGCTCGCTCTCGAAGCGCCTCGAGCAGCTCGTGCCCGAAGGCCACATCGTCCAGTCCGACGCCATCCAGGGCGGTGCGCTCGTGTCCGCGCGCGGCGGCGACTACGAGCTGACCGTGGGGCAGGACCTCTCGATCGGCTACGCGTATCACACGAAGCACGAGGTCGAGCTCTACCTCACCGAGTCGTTCACGTTCCGCGTGCTCGAGCCGGCAGCCGCTGTGCGCATCGGCTCTCCGGCGCCCCTCAAGGCCTGAAGAGCCGAACGTGCGCCGTGGGACCCTCGCCGCGATCACGCTGACCGTGGCCTGCGGGGCTGCGTCCTGCAGAGGATGTGACGACCCGCCGGCGAAGGCGGACAAGGATGCTGCGGCGATCGACGCCGCGATCCCACCGCTCGCGTCGGCGAGCGCGAGCGCTGCGCCGGCGGAGCACGACGCGAGTCTCACCGTCACCGATGCTGCGGCGGGCACGTTCGACGCCGCGGTCCCGGATGCGGGACCGTCGTCCTGTCGTCTCGCCTATGGCCCCGCCGAACAGGCGTTTCGTGGTCCCGCCGCGATGGTGCCGACCGCCACGGAGCTGAAGCTCGTCGCGAACGACGGAGGCAAGCCGCGCATCTTCGCGGTGCCGCTCGGGCCTCCGCCGCCCGCGACCGCGCCGGTCCCGGTGCCGCCGAAGCCGTCGTCGTTCTTCGGGATGCGCTGGCCCCCGTGCGAGACGGCGGGGAAGTGGGCGTATTGCCAAGCGGCGGGCGGCATCGTGTATCGCACGACGCTCGGCGCGACCGACACGAAGCAGATCGCGAAGAGCCAACCCAGCACGCGCATCGCGGCGGCGGCGCTCGGTCCGGATCATGCGGTGCTCGCGACGCTCGATGCCCGACACACCACCGAAGGCGTGATGATGCAGGCCTTCGCCACGCTCGACGACGGCGAGACGGTTCGCTTGTCGGAGGACGGTGCCGGCGCGACGGTGGTGCGTCTCGTGCCGCGCGGAGATCGCGCGGTAGCGCTCTACATCGATGCGCGCATGGCGATGGTGCCCGTGCATGCGCGACCGCTGTCGCTCCGCGGGAAAGAGCTCGCGCTCGCCGACGACGCCGTGGTGTTCGTGGGCGGGCCGCCCGAGCGCGGCATCGAGCTGACGGCTGCGGGAGCCGGCGCATCGATCTTCGGGCTCCTGCCGATGGCGCGCGAGACCACGGACTTCGGCATGGCGGCGATCGCGATCGCCGAGCAACCGAAGGACGACGTGCAGCCGTCGTGGTCGCTCTATCCGAATGGCCTCGATCCCGCGCCGATCGCCGCAACCACCGGCGGAACCAGCGCCTGGGTGGCGCGCGTCCGACCCAGCGAGAAGATGGTCGGCTCGCCGCGCATCATCGAGCTCGGCCGTCTCGACGCGACCGGTGGATTCACGTCGCTGGGGGCGATCTCGACGGGCAAGCACGTCACTGACATGGCCATCACGAGCGACTCGTACGGCTCCGTCTGGATTCTTTACGGCGACACCAACGCGACGTGGCTGGAGCGCCGCGTCTGTCCGTGAACCGCGTGAAGTGATATTCGTCGAGGGCGATGAGCCGGGCACGTCAGGTCGGTTCGGTGCTGGTGATGGCGGGCTTCCTCGCGTTCACGACAGCGACGAGCCGTCCCAAGAAGGACGGCGCGATCGACGGCAGTGCCGATTCCGCCGCGCCTCCTCCGTCGTCGTCGTCGGCGGCGAACGCGCCGCCTGCCGACGTCGACCCGTCCGCGATCTCGGTGACGCTCGGATGCTCGGGGCGACCGGGCAACGCCGGGTGCGCGCTCCTTCGCGACTTCGACACCGCCGATGCTTGGGAGAACCTTCCGGTCGTCGAGACGGTCTGGTTCGGTGAGTCGCACGCCATCGGCGGTCTGGCCGACGGAAAGAGCGAGCTCTTCTACGTGCAGGTCAACGGCGGGCAGCTCGGCTTCACCGGCACTGCGCACACGCTGCTTCCCGACAATGCGCGCGAGGCTCAGGACGCGTTCAAGCTGCTCGCTGCGACGCGCGCCGGAACGACGCTGCCCAACAGCGAAGCGCTGACCTTCATGAAGACGCCGGGCGACGGCAAGCGCACCATCGTGCGCACGCGAGGCAAGTCGCAAGCCTTCGCCGAGACGCCGACGCAGGTGTTCATTCGCACGAAGGGCGACAAGCTCCTCATCGTGGAGCACACCGGCAACTTCATCGCGCACGAGACCGGCAAGGGCCCGGGCTCGGCGCGCGCGTGGGTGTCGGAGCTGTTCAGGCTTCGGTAGGGGAGGCGGCAACGGCGCGTCGGCGTCCAGCGAGCCGTGCGCCGGCTGCGAACCCGACGGCGATGGCCCCGAGATCGACGACGTCGAAGGTCCCGGGCACGACGCCGAACGCCTGGCCGATCTCGGCGGACAGCGCGACGAGCGCGCCGGCCGCGAGCCATGCAGCCTTCTCGCGCCATGCTCGGCCGTACCATACGAGTGACAGCGACGCGCCGAACGCCCACGCCCACGCCGCGTCGGGCAGGCTACCGGCGATCATCGCGGGCACGTGCGACGCGCCCGTTCCCTGCGCGGCAGCCACTCCGCGTGGCGCGAAACGCGACATCCACGTGACCACGCGCACGTCGCTCGAACGCCACGCCGCGTAGGCGAGCGTACCGATCACCAGCGGCAACGCGACGTGGATCAGCGTGCGCCCGAGCACGAGCTTCGTGGGACCCCTTCGCACTTCTGCACGACCATGCGATCGCGTCTGCGCGGCGTCCATCGGAAGACGGTGATAATCCTGGGAGCACAGCATGTCCTCTTCTTCATCCTCCGGCGGCTCCGGCGAGGGCGGCTCCTCTTCTGCGGACGGGCGCACGGATGGGCGCGGCATCTTCGCCATCGGTGACGTCATCGCCGACTCGTACGAGGTCCGCGCCATCCTCGGCCAAGGCGGCATGGGCCAGGTCTTCGACGCGTGGGATCGCCACCTCTCTCGCCGCGTCGCGATCAAGGCGAATTTCCCGGGAATGCCGCATTCGGTGCGACCCGAGGCGCAAGGCCTCGCGGCCATCCGTCATCCCGGTGTCGTCGGCGTCTACGCATTCGGCGTCCACGAAGGCGTCGACTACATGGTCATGGAGCACGTCTCCGGCGTCACGCTCGCGCACCATCTCGAGCGCCTCGAAGGCGCGGGGCTTCCGCTCGCGGAGCGCCTCGACGTCCTCGTGGCCATCGCCGACGGTCTCGCGGCTGTCCATCGCGCCGGCATCTCGCACGGCGACGTGAAGCCGGAGAACGTGTTGCTCTCGGCGAGCGGGCGCGTGGTGCTCACCGACCTCGGTCTCGTGCGCGCGGCCTACGAGCCCGACGGAGGCATCGTCGCCGGCACCCCTGCGTACATGGCGCCCGAGATCATCACGCCGAAGTTCGCGAACGCCGGATGGCACTTCGTCGATGCGTACGCGTTCGGTGTCCTCGCGTTCCGCGTGCTCTCGGGTCGGCTCCCGTTCATCGCCGACAACACGCTCGATCTCGTGTTGATGCACACCGACGTGAGCGCGCCGAAGCTCGAGGAGATCGCCGGCGTGCAGAAGCGCCTGAGCGAGCTCGTCGACAAGCTCCTCTCGAAGGAGCCCACCGAGAGGCCGCAGTCCATGGACGCCGTGGTCTGGCAGCTCCGCGCCGCGCGCGAAGGCCTGGCCCGCGAGGACGAGAAGGCCGCGTCCGCCGCGCTCACCGTGCTCATCGTCGACGACGACGTCGACATCGGTCGCCTCGTCGCGATGTACGTGAAACAAGCGGCGCCCACCGCGGAGATCACCGTCGCACGCGATGCGCAGCAGGCGCTCGATGCATTTCGCAAGAAGCCGCCGCGTCTCGTGTTCCTCGATCTCATGATGCCGAAGACGAGCGGCTTCGAGCTCTTCACGTACCTGCGCGGCGTGCACCTCGTCGATGCGTCCACCGTCGTCGCGATGAGCGCCGGCGGATCGCCGACCGACGTGCAGCTGATGCTGGAGCTCGGCGCGCACGACTTCATCCCGAAGGGCCCCGAGCTCCGCGGTCGCGTGACGCGCATCGTGAGCATGCTCGCCAAGGCCCAATAGCGCGACATCGTGCTAGCTTCTGGCGCGATGCAGCCCGAAGCCGGTGACGGATCGCACGACGCGAACCGCGCGTACTACGACGAGTTCAGCAAGAGCTACGAGAAGCATCGCCGTCCCAACGACGGCGACGGCTATCACGCGCTCGTCGACGATCTCGAGGTCGATCTCTGCGCGCGCTATGGCACCGGCCGTGACGTCCTCGAGTGCGGCTGCGGTACCGGTTTGATCCTCGAGCGCCTGGCCGAATTCGCGCGTCGCGCCGCCGGCATCGATCTCTCGCCAGGCATGCTGGAGCTCGCGAAGTCGCGCGGCCTCGAAGTGAAAGAGGGAAGCGTCACCGCTCTTCCGTTCGACGACGCGTCGTTCGACGTCACGTGCTCCTTCAAGGTGCTCGCGCACGTCCCCGACATCGGGAAAGCGCTCGCCGAGATGGCGCGCGTCACCCGACCGGGCGGCGTCATCCTCGCCGAGTTCTACAACCCGCTCAGCTTCCGGGGCCTCGCCAAGAAATTCGGTCCGGCCGGCAAGATCAGCGACCGCACACGTGAGAGTGCGGTCTACACGCGATTCGACGCGCCCTGGGTCCTCGACCGAATCATTCCGCCGAACACCCGGATCGAAGCGGCGCGCGGCATCCGCATCGTGACGCCGGCTGCCGTCGCGATGCGCGTCCCGGGCGTGCGCGGAATACTCCGTCGGGCCGAGCGGTTGCTGTGCGACTCCCCTGCCGCAGTCCTCGGGGGTTTCTACATCGCCGTCATTCGCAAGGGCTGAGCAAGGGCTGAGCCAGCGCTGCGCCAGAGCTGAGCCCCAAACCCCGCAAATTACGGCGCGCGATTAGGTCCAGATGGGCTCGTCGCGCGTCTATACTGGATCCGATGCGTTTTCTCGCACGCGCGCTCAAGTTCATCGCGCTTTTCGCTGCCTTCGGTATCGCCGCCTTCCTCGCCTTTCGCCTTCACGGGAACGGTCTCTGGGACGGGCTCGCTCCTGCGAGCGCCGCGGCCACTGACGCCAACGGAAAGACGCATACCCCGGCCAACTACGACCTCACCCAGCTCAAAGTGGTGAACGAGGTCCTGAAGAACGTCCGGGACAAGTACGTCGACCCGAAGCGCGTGAAGCCGAAGGACATGCTCTTGTCCTCGCTCAACTACGTGCAGCGAGACGTCGCGCAGGTCATCGTCCTGCACGACGAGAACCAGCCCACCGTGAAGGTGCGCGTCGACACGCAGGAGCGTGAGTTCCGCGTCGACAACGTGCTCGGTCTCTGGGACGTGAGCGCGCGCCTCCGCGAGGTCTTCGGCTTCGTGCAGGAGAACCTGAAGGGCACCGAGGTCGATCTCCGCGAGGTCGAATACGCCGCGTGCAACGGCATGCTCCACACGCTCGACCCGCACAGCGTTCTCCTGTCGCCCGAGGCGTACAAGGAGATGAACCTGTCGACGAGCGGGCAGTTCGGCGGTCTCGGCATCGTGATCTCGATCCGCGATCAGCAGCTCACGGTCATCAACCCGATGCCCGGTACGCCCGCCTTCCGCGCCGGCGTGAAGAAGTACGACCGCATCATGAAGATCGGCGGCGAGTCGACGCTGAACATGGGCCTCAACGAGGCCGTGCAGCATCTCCGCGGCGCGCCCGGCACCAAGGTCACCGTGTGGCTCCGTCGCGACGGACCCGACGGCTTCCAGACGCCGAAGCCGTTCGAGCTCACGCGCGAGGTCATCAAGGTCGCGAGCGTCGAGAGCAAGCTCCTCGCCGACAACATCGGCTACGTGCGCCTCAAGCAGTTCCAGGCGAACACCGCCAAGGACCTCGACGACGCGCTCACGAAGATGAAGGCGAACGGCGAGCTCAAGGGCCTCGTCCTCGACCTCCGCGGCAATCCCGGCGGTCTGCTCGAGCAAGCGGCGCGCGTCGCCGACAAGTTCCTCGTGAGCGGCCCGATCGTGGCGACCGTGGGAAATCCAGGCTCCGGAGAGGATCGCGAAGAGAAGGTCGCGCACCCTGAAGGCACCGAGCCCAACTACCCGATCGCGCTCCTCGTCAACGGCTCGTCCGCCAGCGCGAGCGAGATCGTCGCCGGCGCGCTCAAGAACCACGACCGCGCCGTCGTCATCGGCGAGACCACGTTCGGCAAGGGCTCGGTCCAGCTCGTGTTCACGGAGCTCCCCGATCGCGCCGCGCTCAAGCTCACCATCGCGCAGTACCTCACCGAGCCGGGCGACATCTCCATCCAGGGCACGGGCGTCACGCCGGACATCGAGCTCGACCCGATGACCGCCGACACGCAGGAGATGGATCTCACCGTCGACACCGGCACGATGCTCAAGGAGCGCGATCTCGCGCGCACGCTGCAGAACGCCAAGATCCGCGAGGGTCAGAAGCCGCAGGAGGTCGTTCGTTACAACCTCCCCGAGGGCCTGCGTCGCGAGCTCCGCGAGCGCGGCGGCGATCCCGACGAGGTGATGGGCAACGATTTTCCGAGCAAGGACTTCCCCGTGAAGTTCGCGCGCGACCTCGTCTCCAAGGTCCCGCACGGCAAGCGCCTCGAGCAGCTCAAGGCCGCCAAGCAGGTCATCAACGACGCGCGCACGAGCGAGCTCGCCAAGGTCGGTAACGACCTCCAGGGCCTCGGCATCGACTGGAGCGACGCTCCTGCCGACGTGCAGCCCGCCACCGCCAACGCGCCGCCGCCCAACGTCGACGTGAAGGTCGAGACCGATCGCCCCGGCAACGAGGTGAATGCCGGCGACCCGATGCACCTCAAGGTGACCGTCACCAACAAGGGCACCGTCACGCTGAACCGTCTCGCCGCGGTGACGAAGAGCGACAACGCGCTCTACGACAACAAGGAGCTCGTCATCGGCAAGCTCGAGGCCGGCAAGACGAAGACCGCCACCATCCCGCTCGGCTGGTGCGAGATCGAAGGCCACAAGGCCGGCTCGACAGCGGTCACGCCGGCCAACGCGCCGCGCACGTGCAAGGTCCCGCGCGACACGCTCTCACGCCAGGACGCCATCAGCGTGAAGTTCGACGAGGCGCGCGGTCGTGCGCCGGCAGCCCAGAATTTGCGGGTCGCCGTGAAGGCGCTGGAGCGTCCGCTCTTCGCGTACAGCTACCAGATCGCCGACTCCCGCAAGGGCAACGGCGACGGCAAGGTCCAGAAGGGCGAGCACCTCGCGCTCTACCTGTCGGTGAAGAACGTCGGCAAGGGCCGCAGCTTCGAGACGCAGGTCAACCTGCGCAACCTCTCCGGCGACGGCCTCCTCCTCCACGAGGGCCGGTTCGACATCTCGAACATGCAGCCCGGCGAGGTGAAGAAGGTGATGTTCACCTTCGACGTCGAGTCTCCGCTCGCCGATCCCGAAGCGAAGGTCGAGCTCTCGATCGCCGATCGGGATCTGCGCGAAACGGTCGTCGAGAAGGTCCGCATGCCGATTGCCGTGCCCACGTCGCTGACGTCGGCGAGCGGCACGATGAAGGCGAAGGCCGGCGGAGCGACGCTATTCGAAGCGGCGGATGCCACCTCGCGCACGTTCGGACGCCTCGGCGCCGGAACCGGCGTGACGGTGCAGGCGAGCGCCGCCGACATGACCAAGGTCTCGCTCGGCGACGGCCGCTTCGGCTTCGTCAAGACGAGCGAGCTCGAGGCCGGTGGAACGCCGGCCGCAGCGGTGCCGTTCGAGGAAGTGATGCGTCGCTATCCGCCGTCGATCGAGGTCCAGCCCGTCGTGCTCGCCACGAAGGATGCGACGACCACGATCAAGGGCGTCACGAGCGACTCGGACAAGCTGCTCGACGCGTACATCTTCGTCGGCAGCCGCAAGATCTTCTACCGCTCGAACCGCAACGGCCAGGACGGGAAGCGGATGCCTTTCGAGGCCACCATCCCGCTTCGTCCTGGCGTGAACGTCATCACCGTCGTGGCGCGCGAGAATCCCGACACGGTCGGTCGCAAGACCCTCATCGTCCGGAAGGACGGCCCGAACGGCGAGATCCTCCAGACCCCGAAGACCGAAGAAGACGGTGAAGCCACCGCAGCCGACGACTGACCGCACCGCCAGCTCTCTTGAAGCAGGAGAGGGGGGCGAGACGTGAGAGGCTACAGATCGGGGGCCGCGGCGAGCTGCATGCGGTGCTCGTCGGTGATGCCGTTGCCGTCGGTGATGTCCGAGATCATCCGGCCCAGCACGTCGGCGCCGATGTCGCCGTTGACCTTCTTCGTCTTCGCGAGCGCGAGGACCTCGAGCAGCTTCGCGTCGTTGGTCACGTTGCCGAGCGTGTAGACATCGGCGGCGCTGCCCGGATTGCACGCTTGATTGAGCGACGCGGGCCGGAACGCGAAGTACGTGACGCCGGCGGGCACGGTCACGTCGTGGCTGTGGAGAAGGATGCCGTTCGTCGTCGCCTGCGTCTTCGCGACGAAGGTGAGGCCAGCCGGGAAGGTCACCACCACGTCGGAGGCCGTCGAGTTGCGCAGACCGACGCACGCGAGGATGAGATCGCTCGCGTACTCGACATCTTCTGCGTTCTTGCAGTGCGCCTTCGTATCGCCGCTGAGGTCACCCCCGATCTCGCCTTCGACGGCGACGCCCGCCGGGAATGCCATCGGCGTACCGGCCGGGTTCGCGTAGGGGGCCTCGGTGCCCATCTTGCATTGCGCGCTGCCGCTGGTTCCGCTGGGACCGCCCGTGCCACTGCTGCCGGTGCTGCTCGAGCAGCCGGCGACTGCGAGGCCGACGACGAGAGCGAAGAGGGGCGCGCGGCGGGAGGCTTTGACGATGGAGGTCATGACGAAGCTCGTAGCGGCTCCCCCCGGCGGGTTCAATGCGGCAACGTCCGCCGCTGGGAGGTTCGAGAAGGACTTCATGAAGCACCCGGTCGGCCGCCCGCCGCTGGAGTTGCGTTCGAGATGCCCGATTTGGAGCCTAGTTTTACGCACTCCCGTTCGTCTCGTCCCGAGCCGACCCGCCGAATCGCGCATGCAGCTTCTGTGCTACCGTCGCGCTCGTGTTGCGTTTGCACATCAACGTCGATCATGTCGCCACGGTGCGCAACGCGCGGGGGACGGCATACCCGGATCCGATCGAGGCCGCGCGCATGTGCCTCGAAGCAGGCGCCCACGGCATCACCGCTCACCTCCGCGAAGACCGGCGTCACATCCGCGACGACGACGTCCACCGCTTGCGCGCGACGTTGCGCGCGACCTTCAACCTCGAGATGGCATCGACGGACGAGATGATCGCGATCGCCTGCAAGGTGGTCCCGGACGTCGTCACGCTCGTCCCCGAGCGTCGCGAGGAGCGCACGACGGAGGGCGGGCTCGAGGTCGCGAAGGCCACGCCGGCGCTGCGTGCGCATGTCGAGCAGCTGCGCGCCGCCGACATCAAGGTCAGCCTCTTCATCGCGCCGGACCTCGCCCAGATCGAGGCGTCGCATGCGCTCGGCGTCGAGCAGATCGAGCTCCACACCGGCGAGTACGCGCATGCTGCCGGCGATGCCGATGCGGAGAAGCGCGAGCTCGAACGCTTGACGACTGCAGCCAGGCGCGGCCGCGAGCTCGGTCTCGAGATCGCAGCCGGGCACGGCCTCACGACGAAGAACGTCCCCGCGCTCGTCGCGATCCCCGAGATCGTCGAGCTGAACATCGGTCATGCGATGGTCGCCGACGCGATCTTCGTCGGCCTACCCGCCGCGGTGCGCGCGATGCTCGCGGCGATCGGCAGGGGTCGAGGCGAGCTCGCGCGATGATCGTCGGCCTCGGCATCGACGTCTGCTCGATCGAGCGGATGCGTCGAGCGCTGGAGCGCCACGGCGATCGTTTCTTCGCGCGCATCTGCAGCGAGGCCGAGCGCGCCGATCTCACCGGGCGCGACATGCCCACCGCGCTGGCGGGCCGATTTGCCGTAAAAGAAGCCTTCGCGAAGGCCCTCGACGGCGCGAAGGGCGTCGGCTGGCACGAGGTCGAGGTGCGACGCGCGACGAGCGGCCGGCCCATCCTCGAGCTGAAGGGCAACGCGATGGCGATGGTGGAGAGCTTCGGCGCCGACTCGTGGCACGTCAGCATCACGCACGATGCCGGCGTCGCCGTGGCCGTGGTGATCCTCGAGAGCTCCGGAAAGTCGCCGGGAAGGAGCACGCCATGATCCCCGTGCTGTCGCGCGTGCAGATGCGGGCGTTCGACAAGCACGCGATCGACGTGTGCAGGGTGCCGAGCCTCGTGCTCATGGAGAACGCCGGGCGCGGCGCAGCCGACGTCATCGAGCGCGAAGTCCTCGGTGGTCGGGCGGACGGCAAGCGCGTCGCCGTCGTGTGCGGTACCGGCAACAACGGCGGCGATGGCTTCGTCGTAGGACGTCACCTCATCGCTCGTGGCGCGCGCGTCGAGGCCTGGCTCGCGGGCGAAGCGACCAAGATGACCGTGGACTGCCGTCAGAACTACGACGCGTTCGTCGGTCTCGGCGGTCGCGTCGACAAGCTCGCGCCGGCCGCGCTCGATCCGTTCCGCGTTTCGCTGGCAGGTTCCGACGTCGTGGTCGACGCGCTCTTCGGCACCGGGCTCGATCGTCCCATCAACGAGCTCTTCGCGGGCATCGTCACGTTCATCAACGACGCGCGCGTGCGCAAGGTCGCGCTCGACGTGCCGTCGGGCATGAACGCCGACACCGGCGTCGCGATGGGCACCGCCGTGCGTGCGGACGTCACGATCTCGTTCGCGCACCTGAAGCTGGGACACCTCACCGGGCAGGGCGCGCATCTCTCGGGGACCGTGCGCGTCGTCGACATCGGCGTGCCGTCCTCGCTCCGCGCCGAGCACGCAGCGACGCTCGCAGAGGCGCGCGACGTACGAGCGCTGTTCCGTCCTCGCCCGGTGGACTCGCACAAATATCGCGCGGGCCATGTTGCAGTGCTCGCAGGATCCATCGGTAAAATAGGCGCCGCGTTGATGTCTGCGCACGGAGCTATGCGCGGCGGCGCCGGCGCCGCCACCATCGTGACATGGCCCGATGCTGCGACGGCGCTCGCGTCACGCGTCGTCGAGGTGATGACGGCGCGCATCGGCAACGGCGGCGTTCTGGCCGACGAGATCGATGCGTTGCTCGCGAACAAGCGCGCCGTCGTCATGGGCCCGGGCTTCGGCACCGGCGAGAGCGCACGCGCCGCGGTACGTCACGTCCTCGGCAGCTACACGGGACCGATGGTCGTGGACGCCGACGCGCTCACGATGCATGCGAACGCGCCCGAAGAATTCGCGGTGGCCTCGGGGCGCGCGATCCTGACGCCGCATGCCGGCGAGCTCGCGCGCCTCCTTGGAACGACGAGCGAGGACGTCGAGAGCGATCGCTTCGGAGCTGCGCGCGCCGCCGCGTCACGTGCGCGCGCAGTGGTGGTGCTGAAGGGCCCGTACACCGTCGTGGCCGCGCCTGACGGTCGACTCGTGGTCAACCCGACAGGAAACCCGGCGCTCGCGACGGCGGGCTCGGGCGACGTTCTCGCGGGCTTGACGGGCGCGCTCGCGTGCACCCTTCCGCCGTTCGAGGCGGCGTGGTGCGCGGCGTATCTCCATGGGGCAGCGGGCGATGCGTGGAAGGCGAGGAACGGCGACCGCGGTTTGCTCGCGAGCAGCATCGCCGACGAAGTGCCGCCGGTGCTCCGCGATCTGCTGGCCGGAGCGGGTTGAGCGTCCGATGTACCGGTCGCACGGAGCGAGCTGTCCGTCGTGTCACAACGCGCTGACGCCGTTGCCGACGACGCTCTCGATGTGGGGATGCTTCGCTTGCGGCGGCGTGTGGCTCGGACCCGAGGCCGCGGTTCACGTGATGCGCGGCCTCGGTGACGAGGTGGAGCAGAACCTCGCGGCGGCGAGCGTCGAGACGGCGCGTCGTTCGTTCGTTCCGGCGCCGGACAGTGGCTCGCGTGAGTGCCCGACCTGCGGGCTCGTCATGTCGCATCTGCCGGTTGGCGACATCGTCATCGACTCGTGCCCAACGCATGGCTCGTTCTTCGATCGCGACGAGGTGCAAGCGGTGGTCGACGCGTGCCGCCGCCTGCGCAGGCGTCAGGAACCAGGCCTCGGGAACCTCGCGCGCGAATTCGTCGAAGATCTCAGCTCCGGGGCGTCGAAGGTGGTGGGCGCGACGTTTGCCGCGCTTGCCGAAGAATTCGACGCGTTCCCGAAGCTGCCGAAGGACAAGTAGTGCGCTGGGTCAGCGCACGGCGCGGGCCTCGAGCTCGGCGATGCCACGCGCGACCTTGCGTGCGTACCGGCGGTCGAGCCAGGCACCCATGGGCTTGGAGAGCACCAAGACGATCATGCCGACCGTCATGGGCAGCTGGTAGAGGACGAGCAGCTTCACGATCCCGTCGATTCCTCCGAAGTGCCAGCTCGGAATCGCGAACAGCACCGTGAGCATCGTCATGACGGCGAAGTCTCGAGCGAGAGTCTCGGGCGGATGAAACTGCGGGAACGGCTCGGACTCGACCGTCTCCGGCATGTCGCGATAGGGCGAGGTCATGATCACATCCGGTAGGTGATGTGCGGCGCATCGAAGCGCGCGTCGCGGTTGTGGAGGCTCCTGAGCGCGTCGGCGTACGAGCTCGGGTTGCCGCCGGGCTTCGACGAGTCTTCCTTCGCCCAGGCCAGCGCGTCGAAGCCGTTGTGGAACGCAGCGTCCTCCGCGTACCGCTTGGCGACGTCGGGCTTGGCCTTCAGGAACGCATCCTTCGTGATGCCTCCCTCGATCATGCTGCGCGCCGCCTTCATGCCCTCGTCGCAGTGATGCTGCAGCTTCGGGGCGAGCGCCTCGTCGGTGAGGTGGAACTGGTCGCTGATCTTCGACGCCGCGTCCTGCTTGGTCATGCTGACGCCGAGCTTCGCGATCTCCTCGTTCTTGAAGCCGGTCGGTACGTCGAGCTGAACGAGGATGGCAGCGTGCATCTGGTCGCGCGTGGCGCTGTCCTTCATCTCCATCTTCCACTTCTCGGTCTCGTACATGCTGTACTGACCTGCGACCCACGCCGCGACCGGGAGCGCGACGAGCGGTGCCTTCCCGAGCGCATGCATCGCGTGGAACGCGGACTCGCCGGCGGCGGCCTCGCCGACTTCGAACGCGTGGATCGCGCCGGCGACAGTTTCGCCCTTGGCGATCTCGTTGTGATGATCGTGGAGTACCTCCTTCAGCGTGCGGTCGTCGCCGCGCACCGTGACGTCGCTCTCCTTGAAGCCGGCGTCGCGCCGCGCCTTGTTGACGATCGCGGTGGTCGACACGTCTTTCCCGGTGCGAACGGCGTCGTCGATGTCGTCGTCTCGGAATTGCTGCCTGCTGCTGCTGCCCACGCCGCCGACGTCGCTCATCTCATCCTCCAGGGTGTGTGAGTCCGGGTCGGCCGCTCGCCGGCGAAGTTGCGTGGAGGCGTGCTCATGCGTGGCCGCGGCCACGCATCGGTGGCGGGCGGAACACACGCTTCCGTGTCCAGACACGAAATGCTCAAGGATTTCGTGCGCATCAGGCGTGGCACCACGGTTGCTGAAGGAGTGTCTCGGAGGATGTCGATGAATCACCCCGCGACCACGCAGACCCGCCCGGAACGCACCACCCGCAGCCCCCTCGTGGCCAAGGACCTCGCCAGCCTGAAGGCGGGTCTCGTCGAGCTGGTGCCCGAGCTTCGTGGTCGCGCGTGCCGTCTCGCGGGTGACCCGACGACCGCGGAGGACATCGTCCAGGACACCATCGAGCGCGCGCTCAAGTTCGCGGCGCAGTACGAGCGCGGCACGAACCTGCGCGCGTGGGTCTACCAGATCCTCTTCAGCGTCTTCGTCACACGCTACCGCCGCACGCGTCGCGAGAAGAACGCGCTCCGCTCGCTGGCGACGGACCCGTGCGCGTGGACGATGCCTTCGCATTTCGCGCCTCCGGAGGCGGGTGCGTCGCTCTCGCCGACCACGAAGGGCAAGCTCGAGGCGCTCCCCGAGACGTTCCGCGCGGTGCTGAAGCTGGTCGATCTCGACGAGCTCACGTATCGCGAAGCGGCGACGGAGCTCGGCGTCCCGGTCGGCACGGTGATGAGCCGCCTGCACCGCGGCCGCAAGCTGCTGGCCTCGCAGATGGTGGAGCCGCTCCTCGCGGCGTGAGCGGCGTGAGACGAGCGGGTAGGGGAGTCTAGGCCTTTGTCTTCGCGGCGCGTGCCGCCCACGGCACGTCGGCGACGCCGGCCTTCAGGTTGGCGTGCCGTGCGAGCGTGAAGAGCAGATCG
>JAXDMI010000318.1:0-4314 GCA_034666145.1 Myxococcales bacterium
TTCGCGTTCGCGTTCGCGTTCGCCTTCGCTCTCGCGTTCGCTTTCGCGCTCGCGTCACCAAGCGGGATCCCGAGCTCGGCCCAGATCGCATCGACGTGCGCCTTCACGCCTTCGCTCTGCGTCGCCACCTCGGGCCATTCGCGCTTGTAGCCCTCCTCGGCCCATTTTCGCGTGCCGTCGATGGCCATCTTGCCGCCGTAGAGCGCCTGGCTCGCGCCGTGATCGAGCTGATCGACGGGCCCGTCCACCATCGAGATGTCGCGCTTCGGATCGAGGTTCGCGAGCAGTCGCCACGCGACCTCGGCGGTGTTCTGCACGTCGACGTCGTCGTCGACGACGCAGATGACCTTCGAGAAGGACATCTGCCCCGAGCCCCACAGCCCGTGCGCGATGCGCGACGCGTGGAACGGGTACTGCTTCTTGATCGAGATGATCACGAGGTTGTGGAACGCGCCCTCGACGGGCAGGTTCATGTCGACGACCTCGGGGAAGATCATCCGCAGCAGCGGCAGGAAGAGCCGCTCCGTCGCCTTGCCCAGCCACTCGTCCTCCATCGGCGGAGGTCCCACGAGCGTCGCGGGATAGACGGCGTTCTTGCGATGCGTGACCGCGGTGACGTGGAAGCGCGGGAACGCATCCACCGGCGTGTAGTAGCCCGTGTGATCGCCGAACGGCCCCTCGGCGAAGAGGTCCTCGCTGGGATCGACGTATCCTTCGAGGACGAAGTCCGCGTCGGCGGGCACCTCGAGGTCGACGGTCTTGCAGCGAACGTGCTCGACGGGCTTGCCGCGGAGGAACCCCGCGAACATCCACTCGTCGATGCCGTCGGGAAGCGGCGCCGTCGCCGCGTAGGTCAGCGCTGGATCGCCTCCGAACGCGACGGCCACCTCGAGACGCTGGCCGAGCTCCTTCGCGCGGCGGAAGTGTCGCGCGCCCGTCTTGTGGATCTGCCAGTGCATCGCCGTCGTGCGGCGATCGATGCGCTGCATGCGATACATGCCGATGTTTCGGGCGCCGGTGTCGGGATCCTTGGTGATGACGTTGGGCAGCGTGAAGAACGGGCCGCCGTCGTCCGGCCAGCACGTCATCACGGGCAGCGTCATGAGATCGACGTCGTCACCGAGCGCGACCACCTCCTGGCATGCCGCGGTCGTCACGCGACGCGGAACGGCGGCGGCAAGCGCCGGCAGCTTGCCCGCCATCTCGGCGAGCTCGCGTGCGCTCTTCGGAGCACGCGTGTGGACGAGCGCCTCGATCGCCTTGGCGTGATCCTCGAGATCGTCGACGCCGAGCGCGCGCGACATGCGACGTCGCGAGCCGTACGCGTTGATGAGGAGAGGGAACCTCGAGCCTTTGACGTTCTCGAAGAGGAGCGCCGGCCCGCCGGCCTTCATGGTGCGGTCGGCGATCTCCGCGATCTCGAGATACGGATCGACCTCACGGCGTACGCGCACGAGCTCGGTCGTCCCCGCCGCAGCGCCCTCGCGCTCGAGCGTCTCCACGAAAGCTCGCAGCCCGTCGTACGCCATGGCTCGTTCTCCAGAGAACTTTCAAATGATTTTGAAGGGTTTATAGACCCCGCCCCCTGGGGGTCAAGGCTCGTCGGGGTGGGCCCGGACCGATCCGCTTGCGCGATCACGCGCCACGAAATGATTCACCTTTTCGATGTGCGCCAAAGGCACACCTTTCGCTACGTTGGTCGGCCGGGGGATCGGACCAATGAAGAAGCTTCTTCTCATCGGCGCGCTGGTGATGCTCGCGACGGGCTGCGCGGCTTCCACCGATGGCGCCGACGACGTGAGCTCGCCCGATGCGCAGGGCGATGCCGCGGACGAGATCGTCGCCGCCGATCCGATGGGGATGCCGAAGCCGCTCGTCACGTTCCTTCGCACGCAGAGCTGGGGCACGCACCACCTCGAGTGGCACACGGTCCGTCAGTGGGATCGCCTCTCGCCGAGCGATCAGGCCTACGCGAAGCGCCAGGGTTGGTCTCGCGCCGACGTCATGGAAGGCGCGAAGAGCAACGGCCTCGAGTTCCTCGCGATGCACCGCGCGATGATCCGACTGCTCACGACGAAGTTCCCGAGCAACGCAGAGCTCTTCGCCGGCTGGAAGGAGCCGCCGACCGTCAACGGCGACAAGAACGATCCGTCGACCGACAGCGCCAAGTTCGACGCGACGAAGATGCCCGCCATCGACAAGCTCGAGAACCACCTCGCCGACTTCAAGACCGACGACGAGCTCGGCCTCTACATCGAGACCACGCTCCGTCCGACGATGGCAGACCCCAACGGGCGCGCCGCCGACAAGAGCGCCGGCCTCCACAACTACCTCCACTACCGATTCCAGGACGGCAACAGCAAGATCGACATGGGCGATCCCTCGGTGAACCTCCAGAACAAGCGCTTCTGGCGCCTGCACGGATGGATCGAGTCGCGCTGGACCGAGTTCCGCAAGATCAAGCACCTCAGCGAGGACGATCCCAAGTATCTCGCCGCGCTGAAGAAGGGCGAGGACATGTTCACGCCCAAGCTCGGCGGACCGGTCGGCGGCGGCAAGGGCGTGCCCGAGGCGCCCCCCGAGTCGCTGCGGAAGTTCTTCACCAAGGACCTCTGAACTCCGGGCTCTGAACGAGGGCCCGCTCGACGTACGATCGGCCCGTGCGGTCGCTCCACGCTGCGTTCGTCGTCGCGGCGCTCGCGTCGTGTGCATCATGCACGCGCGACGAAGGCGGCGTGCAGCACGTGTTCGATCCGTACGCCGGCCCGGCGCCGTATCCGGATCTGCGGCCGAAGCTGACGCTTCCCGACGGTGACTTCGCGCTCGTGCCGAGCAGCGGCTCCGACACGGTGACGCTCATCGATCTCGCGAGCGGCAAGGTCGTCGGCTCGAGCCCGCTCGGTCGCGATCCCGTGGCCATCGACGGTCCTCATCAGGTGGTCGCCGATCGCGCCCGCGGCGTGGCGTTCGCCGTGCTCTCGTATCCGGGCTCCGCCGCCAACGCCGGGCAGCATTCGCACGGCTCGAGCAACGTGCCGGGCTGGGTCCAGGTGATCGCGCTCGACGATCTTCGGCCGGTCGGTGAGCTGCGCGTCGATCCCAACCCGGGCGAGATCGCGCTGAGCGACGACGGGCGGCGACTCGTCGTGACCCACTTCGATCTCACCAACGCGACGAACGCGATGCTCACCATCGATCAGCGACGTGCGTCGCTCGCCGTCGTCGACCCTCGCACCATCCAGCCGTTCGGGACGCCCGAGCCCGACAAGTTGCTCGTGTGCGTCGCGCCGCACGGCGTCACCCTCTCGCATCCCGACGGCGCGAAGGCGTTCGTTGCTTGCTACGGCGAGGACGTGGTCGCGATCGTCGATCTCGTCGACGTGAACGCGCCGGTGGTGCGGGTACCGGTCGCCGGCAGCGTGGTGGCCGATCCGCCCGCGGGTGCGCCGGCGTTCGGGCCGTATGCCGTCTCGCTCTCTGCGTCGGGCGCGCGTCTCGCGGTCTCGAATCGCGACGCCAAGGAGCTGCGCTTCCTCGACGTCGCGAGGGCAGCGATGGAGGCGCCCGTCGTGACGCTGCTCGGATCGCCCTATTTTTCCGCGTGGTCGGCCGACGGCACGAAGGTCTTCGTGCCCATGCGCGGGCTCGACGCGCTGGCCGTCGTCGATGCTGCGAAGGGTACTGTCGTCCGCACGAAGGTGTTCGACGCGGCAACGTGCGCGCAGCCGCTCGAGGCCATCGTACCGGTCGATCCCGCGACGCTCTTCGTGGTGTGCGAGGGCAACGTCGGAGTCCCCGGCGCGATCCTCACGCTCGATGCGACGACGCTCGACGTCCGCGCCCGCACCGAGGTCGGCGCGGCGCCGGGTCGATCCTTCGTGAGCCGCGGAAAATGAGCGCTACGAACATGACGTTCGCCAGGGCATTCGCGGTCGCCGGAGCGCTCGGGCTCGCGTCGGCCGCGTGCCTCTCCGCCTCCGGTCCGGAGATCGTCCACGGCACCGCCGTCGATCACGGCCGTGCGCTCTTCGAAGATCCGAAGGCCTCGCCTTCCGCCAGCAACACGTTCACGTGCGCGACCTGTCATCGCGCCGAAGCGAACGACGCAAACGACGCCACGGCTCGGGCGCGGATCGATCCCGGCGCGCCGCTCGCGGGCGTCACCGCGCGCAAGACGTTCTGGGGCGGACAGCGCGTCGATCTGCTCGCGTCCGTCAACGACTGCCGCGCGTTCTTCATGGATGCGCGCGTCCCCTGGACCACCGACGACGAGGACGCACGCGCGATGTACGCCTTCCTCGCGCAGCTCGCGCC
>JAXDMI010000319.1:0-2503 GCA_034666145.1 Myxococcales bacterium
GTTCCGGCTGCTCGTGCGCAACGTCACGCCCGCGGTTCAGCCCGACGCGTCGTTCCAGAACGTCCCCATCGGCGTCGACCCCACGTCGTGGCCGCTCGACATCAACATCGCGCAGACGAAGGCCGAAGCCGACGCGAACCCCGTTCATCCCGGCGGCACGTTCCGCGTCTATGGCGACTTCTGCTGGGGCGGCGAGAAGAACCGCGCGGAGGCGTACTTCGTCCCCGCGGGTACGAACCCGAACCAGAACGTCAATCGCAACGACCCCGAGATCGCCAAGAAGGCGATGCAGAACCTCATCCAGCAGGACATGCGCGGCGGCGCCGTCGAGTCCGCGGATCAGTTCGTCGTCCTCAACGTGCCCGACCAGGACAAGATCCTCGAAGGCACCGGCGACAACACCGTCGCGCGCGTCGTCATCTACGACAACAAGGCGAAGCGCGCGAGCGGCGTCACGGCCGAGAGCGTTCTCACGCTCAAGGCGACGAAGAAGCCGCTGAACCTGCCGATCATCCTCGGCGCAGCGGGCATCGTCGTCGTGATCCTGCTCCTCGTCATCGTGCTGCTTCGCGGCGGCGGTGGTGGCAAGGGCAAGCGCTCGAACAACAATCCTCCGCCCGCACCGGTCGTCGCCGGCGGACAGGGTGGCGGTTATGGTCCGCCCGGCGGCGGTTATGGTCCGCCCGGTGGTGGTTACGGCGCAGCTTCGCTCCGCGAAGAGCCCGCGGCGGGGCCTGCGTATGGAGCGCCGCCGGCGGCAGGGCCCGCGCTCGCAGCGCCGGCCTTCGTGCCAGCGCCTCTACCACCCGCGCCATTACCTCCGGACCCGGGAGGAGGTGCTCACCCTTTAGCATCGGCGGGGGGCGCACCAGTTTTTCAGGTGCGCTGCCCCGCGTGTCACATGCTCACGATGGCCTCTCCCGGTCAGGCCTCGATCTGCTTCTCGTGCGGTCAGCCGTTGCCTGCGGGGCTTCCTCCGGCGAGCGCAGCCTCCGAGCCCGCGGCGATCGCGCCAGCGCCTGCACCGCCGATCGCCGCAAGCGCACCCGCAGCGGCGCTCGGCGAGCCGCTGGCGTTTCCGCTGACCGGCGCGATGGCGTCGCCGCTCGAGCCACCACCTAATCCGTACGGTGCCACCGGCGCGTCGATCATCGGCGCGTCGGGACAGTTCGCGATTCGTGCGGGCGTCGACGTGCGCGTCGGACGCGATCCCGCGCAGTGTCCCATCACGCTCTCCGAGCCGCGCATCAGCGGCGTCCACGCGACGCTAAAGTTCGAGAACGGCCATCTCCTCGTGCGCGACGAAGGCTCCAACAACGGCACCTACGTGAACGGAAGCCGCATCGCCGCAGGTGCCTTTACGCCGGTTCCTTCGGGCGCGCAGCTTCGCTTCGGTCCCGTCGAGTTCTCGGTCCGGCTATCGTAACGAAGGCCATGGCGGACAAGCCGAACATCCAGCCGAGCGCACCCGCGGTGGAGATCGCGGTGCGCACCGATCCCGGGCGCGACCCCGAGAAGCAGGTCAACGAGGACGCCGCGGCGCACACCGAGGTGAAGCTCGGTCTGCTCGCGGTGGTCTGCGACGGCATGGGCGGACACGCCGGAGGCAAGGAGGCCTCCGAGCTCGCGGTGAAGTCGATCGTCGAGATCGTCACCGCGGCCCCGGAAAAAACGGCTCCGCGTGATGCGCTGCGCGTGGCCATCGAAGAAGCGAATCGCCGCGTCTGGGGAATGCCCACCAACGAGGGCGGCTATCGACCTGGGTCCACGGTCGTCGCGATCCTCGCGCACGCCGGCGGCGCAGAGGTCGCGCACGTCGGCGACAGCCGCATCTATCTCGTCCACTCCGGCGCGATCACCCAGGTCACCAAGGACCACTCGATGGTCCAGGAGATGGTCGATCGCAACATCATCAAGGCCGAGGAAGCGGCGAAGCATCCCGACGCGAACAAGATCATGCGCGCGCTCGGCATCGCCAAGGACGTCGAGGTCGATGTCCGGCCCGAGCCCATCGCGTATGTCGCGGGTGACGTCTTCATCCTTTGTTCGGACGGCCTGAGCGACCTCGTGACGGCGAGCGAGATCCTCGACATCGCCGGCTCGCGCCCGGCGGCGCAGGCCGCGGGACAGCTCGTCGATCTCGCGAATGCGCGCGGCGGCCACGACAACATCACCGCGATGGTGGTGCGCATGAAGGGCTCCGCGAGCTCGGGCGACGCCGCCACCATCGTGAAGACCATGCCGCTCACTGCGCACGCGCCGGTGTCGGCATCGGCGGCGCCCGCGGAGCCAGGCGCGGGACCGCGCGGTACGGTGCTCACGGCTCCGCTCCAGCCGACGTCATCGCCCAACGTCGACGTCCCTTCCGCCGTGAAGACCGTGCTTGCGGCTCCCGTCGCTGCCCCCGCGCGTAGTGATGCCACGCCGGCGATCCCGCCCGCACCGCGGCCGAGCTCGCCGCCGTCGGAACGTGGCGAGCGCTCGAAGGTTCCGCTGATCGCGG